>JANXOJ010000099.1 GCA_025353625.1 Planctomycetota bacterium
CACGAGGGTCTCCTCCGTGCGGTTCCATAGCACGAGCGACCAGGGAGGCCGGCCCGATTCGGTAAGGGTAGCGGCCGACGCTGGCAGGCGACAGATATCCATTTGCCAGACCTCGCCATCGATCTGCGGAAGCCGCAAAAACCTCTGGCGGAACACGGTCCACATCGGCTTGCGGAGCTTTGGCGGCTGCGGCAAAGCGATCTTGAGCGTCTTGCGGAGCCAAGGAATGGCACCCGATGAACTGCGCCAATTGATGAGAAAATGGGCCACGTAGCCCACCGCCTCGTCCGCGCCGCCCATGCCAATGTGAACCGGCGGATGCGGCGGCATCGGCTTGCTGCCGACGAGATAGTCGGGCACGTATCGATTGGCATCGGCGGCAGCGCGCAGCATGCTTCGTGAAAGGGCCGTATCGCCCTCGCGTCGAAAGGCCAGTAAGGCCGCCGTGTAGGCCCATTCGGCCGAAGCCTCGTCTTGATACCGCTGCAACAAATCCTGTGCCTCCGAATCGCAATCCAAATCGATGAGGGCACCCAACAGCAAGTAGCGAACGCCCTGGTTGTCGCTCGGATTGAGGCGGAGCATCTCGTCGAAGTGTTCGACAGCCTCCTTCCGCATCCCCGATTCCCAAAGGCATTGGGCTAGGCCCATCCGTGCCCGCATGTAGGGTCGCGTTCGCGGATCAAGCCAAAAATGCCCTGCGGCGGCAGCGAATTCCTTGGCACCCAAGGCACGCTCCCCGGCGGCAACCGCTCCTTCCAGGAAATTTCGGGCCATTTCGCGCGACGGCGACATGTTGGCCAGGATTATATAGGCGTCGGCGCAGTCGGGCGAAATCTTCAGGGCCTGTTGGGCCAGCGCGAGTCGATCGTCGGGATCCATGACTTCCCAGGCCAAATCGGCGATCTCCTGGGCGAGGTCCAACGGCTTCGGATGCGGGCCACCCGGTTTTGTCGTCAAGTTGTCCAGGAGGCCCCCCAAGAGACCAAAACCCGAAGTCAAAAACGACTTACGCTTGCTAGCCTTCTTGCTCGGCTTTTTCTTCTTCTTGGCCACGAATAGATCCCTTTACGTTAAAGTTGATCTAAGGATTGTAACCGCTACAAGTCCGCGGGGAAACTATCGTCAATCGAATGGGGGGCAGGGACGTGCTTCCGCCCGGAGTTTTACGATTGGGCCAAGTTTGACGCCGCTGCTGCCGATACTACCCCATGGCGCAGTTAGGCAAAAGCCGTTATACTTCACTCGATCCGACCATGCCCGATTCCGCTGAGCAAATGGCAAAGAAAGAGAATCCAACGCTTCCGTTGACCTCGGGCAACCTGCCGCCCTATACGAGAAGCCTCTTGCGGATCAAGGTTCCGGTCGTGGTCGCGCTTGCCCAGAAGCGGCAAACGTTGAATCGCGTTATCGAATTGAGTCCCGGCTCGATCATCCAATTCGATAAATCTTGCGAAGAGATGCTCGAGCTGGAAGTCGGCAATCATGCCCTGGCTGCCGGCGAGGCGGTAAAGGTAGGCGACAAGTTCGGCCTGCGAATTACCTCAATTCTCTTGCCGGGCGAGCGATTTAATTCGATGCAGGGCAAAGCGGGGAAGTAGATATTTGGTGTACGAAGGGCAAATGATCGTACCGGACAAACCCACCGCTGAATTACTCGCCACGCCGGTGCAATTCCTCAAACATGTCGGCCCGCCGCGTGCGGAAATGCTGCGGCGGCTCGATCTACATACGGCCCGCGACGTTCTCTTTTTCTTTCCGCGTGCCTACCAGGACATGAGCGACCTCCGCGAGGTGCATCAGCTTGAGGAAGACAAGCTGCAAACCGTGCGCGGAATCGTCGAGGATGTGGAACTTCGCGGCAGTCAACCGGGAAAATGCGTGCTAGGTGTGATCGTCCGCTCCGGCACGGGCCACCTTCGCGGGCTGTGGTTCAATCAGCCCTTCATGCAAGAGAAGTTCAAGTTGGGTCAGCGCGTGATGTTCGCCGGCAAGCCCAAGCTCAATGGCCTCGTGTGGGAAGTGTCGCATCCCAAGGTCGATTTTCTCGGCGAGGATGCCGAAGACCCCACGGGCAAGATTCTGCCGGTTTATTCGCTGACCGAGGGCCTCCAACAATGGCAGATGCGAAAGATCGTCCACGAGACGGTCGCGGCGTACGGCACCTTGTTGGAGGAAATCTTCTCGGACGACTTTTTGCAAGCGCACGGCCTTTGGCCGCTTGTGAAGTCGATCGAGCAGATTCACGAGCCAAGGAATTCGGAGTCGCTTGCGGCGGCGCGGCGGCGATTGGCCTACCAAGAGCTTTTCGTGCTGGGGCTCGCGTTGGCAGTCAAGCGGCATCAACAGCATGAAGTGCGTCGAGCACCGCCGCTGGAGGCTACGTCGTTGATCGATGCGCGAATCCGCCGCTTGTTTCCCTTTGAACTGACTGCCGGCCAACGCCAGGCGATTGCCGAAGTTGGGACCGATATGGGCCAAACGCGACCGATGAACCGACTCTTGCAGGGCGATGTGGGCAGCGGTAAGACGGTCGTGGCACTTTATGCGATGCTGCTTGCCGTGGCGCATGGGCAACAGGCCGCGTTGATGGCCCCCACGGAAATACTCGCCCGACAACATGCGATGACGTTCGGGCGTTTTCTGGCCCATAGCCAGGTCCGCCGCGCCGAGTTGACGGGGGGACTGCCGGCAAAAGAGAGGGCCGCGTTGCTCGACGAGATTGCTGCCGGTAAGGTCGATCTCATCATCGGCACGCAGGCGATTTTGCAAGAGGATGTGAAATTCTCAAAGCTTGGGCTGGTAGTGATCGACGAACAACATAAATTCGGCGTGCGGCAGCGGGCCGTTTTGCGGCACTCGGGCCTCGACCCGCACTACTTGGTGATGACCGCCACGCCGATCCCGCGAACGATGACGATGACGCTCTTCGGCGATTTGGATGTTTCGACGTTGAGAGATACGCCGCCCGGTCGGCAAAAGGTCAATACCTACTTGGCCGACGAGGAACGCCGCGAGAAGTGGTGGACGTTTTTTCGTAAGAAACTGAGCGAAGGCCGACAGGGTTTCGTCGTCGTGCCGTTGGTGGAAGAATCGGAGCAATCGACGGTCGCGAACCTTCAGGAAACCTACGAATCGCTCGCCAACGGCGAATTGGAGGCGTTCCGACTCGGCGTTATTCACGGCCGTATGACGACCGAAGAGAAAGATGCCGCGATGGACCGCTTTCGCCAGGGGGAGACTCAAGTGCTCGTTTCCACTTCGGTGGTGGAGGTAGGCGTTGATGTGCCCAATGCGACCTTGATGACCATCGAAAGCGGCGAGCGGTTTGGCCTCGCCCAATTGCATCAGTTGCGGGGCCGCATCAGCCGCGGCAAGCACCCCGGATTTTGTTGTCTGTTCGCTTCGCCCCAGACCGAGGAATCGCAAGAACGGCTCAAGGCCTTTGAATCTTCGACGGACGGTTTTGAGCTGGCCGAGATCGACTTCCGCCTTCGCGGGCCGGGCGAACTATTCGGCACGCGGCAGCACGGTCTGCCGCCGTTGCGCGTGGCCGACTTGCTTCGCGATGCCGATCTGCTCACCGAGGCCCGTCGCGATGCCTTGGAAATTGTCGCCGCCGACCCCGAGTTGAACCAGCCGGAACATGCCGTACTGAGGCAAAGGATGCTGGCGCGGTACGGCAAGGCCCTCGACTTGGGGGACGTGGGGTGAGTGTTGGCCGCTACGAGACTTTCGGTTTCACGCCCATTTGGCGCAACGGCTCGGCGAGGCGTTCGGCCGGTTGGCTTCGTTCATCGGCACGTTGACATTCCGTTTTCAGCACGCTCACTCACCGCATCGGCTGCCCTGTTTCACACTCGCTCGATTGGGCCGGCGGATATGCTCCCTAGATCCACTGTAAATGCCGATCCGTACAAGGCAAAGCGAGAAAGAGCCTCGATAGCACGCATCACTTCCCTGCGGCGGGGGGCTGTATCTGCTTTTCGACCCAAGTCTCATCCTTCAGATACCGCTGCGCCCTCAATAAGATCGTCGCATTCTTGCTGAGGGTAAGCACCTTATCGAGTGCCTTGTCGAACTCGGGCTTGTTCGGCTGGCGAAGTTCTTTGTGGTGGGCCAGCTCGACGACCGTTTCGCAGGCTACCTGTGCGAAGCGCGGCTGGTCCATGTAGGGTGCCACGAAGCGGAGCGTCTCCACCGTGCGAATCGCTCGCGCACGCTTGATGATCGCGGTTCGCTGCGCGTCGGTCGCGGCAAGGTTCATCGTCTTCTCGAGCATCGATAGTCGGACGGACGGCGATCGTTTGTCGGGCAGCGGTGCAATCCGAATCAAGGCGTCGAGCGCCATCGTCCGCTCCGACTTGTCGTCCGCCGATTGTGCGAATTTCAATAGACTGGGGGCCACCGATCCGTCGGGCCAATTGCAGAGTGCCTTGAGACCGGCCGAGTGCCGCTCGGCGGACTTGTCCGCGACGGCCTCGGCGACCACTTTGAGGGCCGGCTTTCCGCCGATGCGCCCCAGTGCGGAAAGCAGCATCGTCTTTTCGCCGCCGTTCATGCCCTCCGTCGCGGCCAGCAGCGGTAGGGCCTGCTCGTCGAGCTTGGAATTCCGCAGACTGACGGCCACCAATGCCTTCTCCACTTCCTCGCGCGAAGTTTTGTCGCTCGCGTCCAAGAATAGCCGAGCTAATTTTGGGACGAGTTCCGTGCCGCCCAATTGGCCCAAGGCATCGAGAGCCGCCGTGCGAACGCCGGCATCGGCATCGTGCGCCGATTCCAGCAGCGCGGGAACCGCGTCGATGGCATGTCGGGCGACGAGGGCTTGCAGCAGCTTGGCCCGAAGAAGCGGCAATGTCGATTTCATCTCGCTGCAAAGGGCCGCGTTGATCGTTCCGCCGCGCAGCCGCTCGAGAGCCGCTGCGGCGTCTTTTTCGCGCCCATTCTCCGCCAAAAGCTTCGTCAATCGCGGAACGTCCGTTGCATCGCCCAGAGAACCCAAAGCACGGATCGCCGCCCCGTCAACCTCGGGCCGCGCATTTCCGATCAGCGCAACGACCGCCGACTTGGCGGTCGCATCGCCGCGTCCTGCCAGCGCGCCGAGAAGGGCAACTTGCGCGTCTGGTGCAAGCTTCGGAAGCAGTGCCGCAAAACGCCCCGTTGCATCCGCACCCTTGACTTCGTCGCGAACCTGTTCCAGGCCGACGGAGCGGACATCCTTATCCGCATCGGAGACCAGGGTAATCACGGTCTGCACCAAGTCGTCGTCGGCCCATACGGAGAGTTGACCACCCACGACGATCCCGCAACTTAGGATACATGCAAAGCAAATTCTCACGGCAGATGCTCCTCAAAGATAAGGCGGGGCCGTGTATTGAGTACTCAATACCCTTGCAGCTCCCGCCGTTCATTGCTTACCTTACTCTTTCTTTCCGCTGGCCAACAACAGCCCGCGTGTGGCGGCTAAGCGGACGTTCTTGGCCGGGCTACCGCCCAGGAGCGACTTGTAAACGACCAGCGCTTCGGCCTTTTTTCCCTGGGCCGTGAGCCGTTCGCCGCAGGTCAGGCAAGCATCGGCCGCTCGGGCTTTGACTTCGTCCGAGGCCGGTTTAGCATCGTGCAGCGCCTTGGCGGCTTCGGCCGTGCCGATATCGCCCAGCGCGGAGGCCGCTGCCAGGGCAACGACGGCATCGGCATCGGCTACGAGGGCTGCCAATGTCGCGACACTTTCCCCGTCGCGGCGGACACCGAGCGACCCGATCGCGCCGGCCTTGAGCTTGCCGTTGGTCTTGGACAGCCCATCGCGCAATGCCCGTGCCGCTTCGGTCGCAGGAATCCGCTCCAAGGCTACTCGTGCGACGTGCGACAGCGATTCGTCGGAAAGTAATGCAGCCAAAGCAGGCACCGACGCAGCGGTGCCGATGATTGCCAGCTTGCGGCAGACGAAGTCCTTGGCCGCGCGCGAGGCGGCCGTCGAGAGGACCGCCGCGAGCCGCGCTTCCAATTCCGCACGAGCCGCCGCATCGCCGTGCGTGGCGGGTATGGCATCGACGATCGGGCCGAGCAAATCGCTCTGCTTCATCTCTTCCTGTTTGCGGTTCTTCTTGTAGTCCGTGCCCCAATCGAACGTTTTTAGTGCGTCGAACGCTTTATCGAGGGCCGCCGTATCGGCCGCCAGCACCGTGGTCGTGCCCAGGATTGTGGCCGCAGCCGCCAATGTGGCACGCGTCGCATCTTTGAGTTGCATAGTAGTATTCTTCCTCTCGTTATATTTATTTGTGTAGGGATTAAAGCGTCCAAGGTTCGCGACGGGCACGATCGACCAAGCGGTTGGCTTCTTCGTCGCCGGGGAACTCGTTCTTGGCCGCATCCCACTTGAGCGTCCGCTTCAGTTCGTAAGCAATCGCACCCAGGTGGGCCACGGTTATCGTGTGCGTTGCCAGTTCGATATCGCGGAACGGCTTCTCGCGAGTCTTCACGCACTCGATGAAGTCGCCGTAAATTCCGCCCGTTCCCTTATAAGTCGGAACGACCTTGGGTACACGCTTCTCGCCGGGCGTGCCGACGACCTGCAAGTTGCCCATGCCGGGGTGATTGTGATAGAGCGTGATACCGTTCGAGTAACGAAAGGCAACGAACTCCTTGCCGCCCTCATTATGATAGGCGATCTCTTCAGGCTCCAACTCGCGGCAGTCGATGGCAAAAACCGCGCCGCCGAAATGGTGAGCCCCCCAGTCGGTCATGCCGCCGCCGGAGTAATCGGTGAACGATCGCCAGCAGGTTCCATTGATGTTGTAGCTGCCGCTGCATCGAAAGGGATGGTACGGTGCCCACGGCGCGGGGCCGAGCCACATGTCCCAATCGAAGCCCGCCGGAACCGGCTGGCCGGGCAAATAGCACGACTGCGAGAGCGGCCCAACGTTGACGTTGATCGACTTGATCGTGCCGTACTCGCCACCCCAACACTTGTTGACGGTGTCGCGATAATCTTCCAAGACGCGCTGACTGCCGCCAGAAACAACGCGGCCATAGCGACGAGCGGCGGCGACCATCAAGGGGCCTTCACGCAGGGTCTTCGTCTCCGGCTTCTGGCAATAAACGTCCTTGCCGTGACGGCAGGCTTCAATGACCACTAGTGCGTGCCAGTGGTCCGGCGTAGCAACGTGGACCGCATCGATGTCCGTGAGGGCGAGCAATTCGCGGAAATCGTTGTAGGCCTTGCAGTCTTTATTGTTGTACCTGCCGTTGACGCGATCGCGCGCCGCATTGCGGTGCTCCGTGCTGACATCGCACACCGCAACGTACTGGACATCACCGCGACCGAGGTACGCGCCTTGGTCGCCGGAGCCTTGGTTCCCAATGCCGATACCGCCCATTACGACGCGAGAACTGGGTGCCGGGCGACCGTCGGCACCGAGGGCCGAGCCGGGGATAAAATAGGGTGCGGCGACTGCGGCGGTCGCCGCCTTGAGAAAGTCGCGACGATGGAAGCGTTGTTTCATGGAAAGGTTCTCCTTCTTGAAAGAGCTGGGAAAGGGTGCCCTCCCGCGTATGGGTGCCAAGAGGCACCGAAACCGAGCTTGCAGGGGGCAGACCAAACGCTGTTGTGAAGTATTGAACGCACTACAAGATAAACGGCGGCCGGCCCGATGTCAACTCGGCGGATCCGGAGGAACTGCAAAGTCACAATCCGGTACGTTCTTGATTTACGGTGCCTTGGGCGGATCGTGCCTGAGTGTCAGAAAGTCGGCGGATCGAGAATTATCGTGCCAGATTTGAAGATGGATGCGAAAAATCGCACGGCTCCGCGTTTTTTATCGACGGCGTTCGTCGCCTCGTTGGTGCGGAAGGCAAATCAGAATCATATTTTATGCACCAACTCGACCACCCCAAGCACCAACAACCCGACGCTCACGACCGCATTTACGTGAAAAAAAGCCCGATTCACCCGACTCAAATCGTCCGGTCGTATCAGCCAATGCTCGTAGACCAACAAGACGGCAATCGCCCCGACGCCCAACAGATAGACCCAACTGAAGAGCGGATAACTCCAAGGCAGAACTGCCAGCAACAGCACCATGCCCAAGTGGCACGCGGCGGCAAGTCGCAACGCCCCGGCAATGCCGAGCCGAGCGGGGATACTGTGCAGCCGCATGGTAACATCGAATTCATAGTCCTGGCAGGCGTAGATCATATCGAAGCCGGCCACCCAAAAAGCGACGGCTAAGCTTAGCACCACCGGCGGCCAAGCAATCTCGTTGCGAAGCACGACCCACGCGGCCATCGGGGCCAGTGCTAAGGCCATTCCAAGCCAAACGTGCGCCAATACCGTAAACCGTTTCGCATAGCTATATCCCATGAGAAATAGCAGCACCGGCACCGAGGCTGCAAGTGGAATCCAATTCGGCAGGAAAATCAGCGTGCCGGCCACAAAGCCGACGGAACATAGAATCGTGAACGTCCAGACGCCGCCCACGCTCAACGTGCCGCTGGGCAAGTGCCGCGTTCTGGTGCGCGGATTGAGGGCGTCAATCCGTCGATCGGCCAAGCGATTGAAGGCCATCGCCGCACTGCGGGCCGCGACCATGCAGAACAGTATCCCCGCGAGGTCGCGCCCGCGAAATGGGATCGGAGGAACGTTCCGCGCGTTCGAGGCCCAAGCCATCGCCGCCGCCAAGAGCGCGAAAGGCAGCGCAAACAACGTATGGCTGAAGCGGATCATTTCCAGGAGAGAGCGGATTTGGCGGAGCAAATTTATCCCCCCACCCAACGCTCGATCAACGAATTCGGTATCCCCAACTGGTCCAGTATCCGCGATACGATAAAATCGACCAAATCGCCAATCGACTTCACGCCGTGATAAAACCCCGGCGAGGCGGGCAGGACCACCGCGCCGCATTCGGTCGCGCGGCGCATGTTGTCGATCGCGGCCATCGACAGCGGCGTATCGCGCGGCACGACAATCAGCTTGCGCCGTTCCTTGAAGTGGACTTCGGCCGTGCGATGAATCAGGTTGCCGCTCATGCCGTTGACGATGGCACTTAACGTGCCGTTGGAACACGGGCAAATCACCATGCCATCGGTGAGGTGCGATCCGCTGGCGATCGGGCTCATGAAGTCGCGATGGTGGTAATAGGTCAAGCTCCCTTCATTGCCGGAGCCTACGGCCAGCACGTTGCTTTCATCGCTGGAAACATCCGACAAAGCGCGGAGGGCCTGGAGCTTGCGGTCGTGCGGCTTCGAGCCGATATCGAGCCGCAGCATCGAAGCCGAAAAGTGGTCCAGATCGACCGCAAGGTCGAGCTCCTGCTTGAGCACGGTTTGCGCGGCCGGACTGATGATGAGGTGGACGCCGCAGCCCGCCGCGTGCAGGGCTTCAATCAGCCGCGTGCCGTAGATGGAGCCGCTGGCGCCGGTGATGGCGACGACGATATTGCGTTTCATACTTTGAGACCCCGATTTGTTCCTGCGACGGATCGCCTAAAAGCGACGCCTCTATATCCTCACGGTTGCACGACAACAAAACCCCAGACGAGAACGAGGATGCGTCGAATCGGCGAACCCGTTTTCTGCTTTGAATCTAGCGACGATGGCCTGTCCGGCCTGCTCCATGTCGTACGTGATTATCGTGCCCGATTTCGCCCGATTCGTCAAGTCCTCGACGACGATCCGAAGATTCTTTTCGCCGTGCAGCTCCTCCAAGGGCTTAGTTCCCCGTCCAGGAACAACTTGTGGTGCAACTTGTGGTGCAGGCGTCTCGCCTGCGCCACAAAAACGCGGATTTGAAATTGAACGGGCACGAAGCGCCGTATGCGCTCATTCCGCGCGTACGGATCAGTTCAATTTGCTTTTCGTCCATCGGCTACCAGACCTCCTTCAGCCGATCGTGGAATGCCGCGAAGCTCGGCATACTAATCCTGGTTCATCCGTCTCAAGAATGCGCCGGGCTTCAGCATGGGGATTTTCAAGGTATATGTCCGGTGTCCAATGGTACTTACCTGATTTCCGCCCACTAGCGATACAATGGAACTTTCTGGAGATACGGAGTTAGGCTCTGCGGGGACGCAGCCCGACAAGGGATACCCAACTCTCCGGTGCGTCCATGGCGCGTCCAGGCCGCTGATGGTTCTCGTCTCGTCAGGCCGTTTTCTTGAATCCCATTGGACACCGGAACCATGCCCGAAAAAATCTAGCGGCGCAGCCGCTTATTATGTAACGGTTTCCGTCGGAGCGCGCATCAGCCGGATGAACCCAAATAGAATTACCGCTGAGGCCACGGAGGTTCGCAGAGGAAACTCTCGTTCTATCTCCTCTGCGAACCTCCGCGTCCCCTGCGGTTCATTTCTGATTCATCCGGCTGATGCGCGCTCCGACGGAAACCGTTACATAATAAGCGGCTGCGCCGCTAGATTTTTTCGGGCATGGTTCCGGTGTCCAATGGGATTCAAGAAAACGGCCTGACGAGACGA
>JANXOJ010000113.1 GCA_025353625.1 Planctomycetota bacterium
TGCTCGGCGGTCGGCCCGGCGTTCCGGAAGGCGTCGTTCGTTGGCTGGCCAAAAATGCTCCCGGCGTGCCAGTTGTCGGTTGGCGGAACGGTTACTTCTCGGCGTTGGAAGAGGCAGCCGTCATCCAAGACATCCGCCGCAGCGGTGCCGACCTCGTACTGGTCGCTTTCGGGGCACCGCGCCAGGAGACCTGGATTCGCGAAAACCTCAACGAGTTGGGTGCCAAAGTGGTGATCGGCGTCGGCGGGCTGTTCGACTTCTTTTCCGGTCGCATCCCCCGCGCCCCGCACTGGATGCGAAAGCTCGGCCTGGAGTGGTGTTACCGCCTCTACCAAGAGCCTGCCCGGATGTGGCAGCGTTACCTCGTCGGCAACGTAGTCTTCCTGGTACGGCTGGCGCGCTTGCGATTGACTGCGTGAGACATTACTGCCCCACCACCGCGTAGCTCGCCGCGTCCGCCGATGCGCCGCCCATATCGGTTTCAATGTGGATCGTCTTAACCACCTTACCCAACTCCGCCCCGGCAATAAAAGTTACCGGAACGATGTGCATCGTCTTCGATTCACTGCCTGCGGCGGGCAGTTCAAACGACGCCTTGTCGCCGGTGATGGCCGTGATGCGGAACGGCTTCTCACCGCGCACCACCAACGGCTTAGTCACCTTCTCGCCCGGCTTCATGACTCCCAAGAACAGCGCCGCCGGGCTGATGCTCACATCCGGCCGCACTTGCCCTTCAATCTGTACGGGAATCTGCGGAGTGCCTGGGTCGTTCGTCGTCAGCAGGGCATGGCCGCCGATATAGCCCGGAGACGCGGTCTCCGAGAGATGCACCTTGAGGTCGTACCAAACTTCGCTCCCCCGCCGGGCAAGCTCCACGACCTCCCCCTTCAGGCTGGGATCGGCAAGCTGCAATGCGCTAATTCTCCAATTGGGATAATTGGCTCGATAAATGCGAACGTGCGACTCGGCCGCTTTGCCGCGCTCGACCGTACCGAAACCGAGACTTGCGGGCTCCATTAGGACATCGCTATGGACCAAAGCCTTGATCTGCAATTGCACCTCCGCATAGGTCGGTTGGTCGAACGTCACCGTCAGGGTGGCCGCCCGTTGGCCAAGATGCGTATCGCTATTGAGGTGGGCGAGGATGGCTCCCTTTTCGTAGGTCTTGAGCGTCCGCTTGTCGTTTTCGACGGAGGGAGTCGTGCAGCCACAACTCGTCCGCACGCCCGCGATGTGGACGTCGGACTGGAAATTGTTCGTCATTTCAAATGCGAACTCGGCCTTAGCCCCCCGAGCGACCGAGCCAAAATCGTGGGAATTGGTCGCGAACATGCCGCGTGCCCAATCCTGGGCCGGCGCGAGCGAGGCCAAAAACATGCCAAAAAGGCCGAAAGCGAGCGAGCGAAGCATGACAAACCCTCCCAAGGAAGCGTATGATAGCACCACCATGAAATTTACCCGCGACGGCGGCATAATTCAAGTGCCTGCCCGTAATTCGAAGGGATTAGCTGGAATTGCAGGTTATTTTCTCGGTCCCCGCGCTATACGATTTCTCGCAGCCGTTGGACGCACGTTTCAATCTCGGCGTCGGTGCCGACGGTGATTCGCAGGCCATCGCTCCAGCCGGGATAGGCCATGTAGCGGACCAAGATTCGCTGGGCTTTGAGTTCTTCGTAGATGGGCCGAACCGAACGGCTGCGATGGATGGCCCAAACGAAGTTCGCTTGCGAATTGGGGCCGATAAAACCAAGGTTTCGCAAAGCAGCGGCAAGCCGTCCACGCGTAGCCAGAATCTTGGCCCTGGTTTCCGCTAGCCACGTCTGGTCGGCAATCGCCGCTGTGGCTGCCGCGATCGACAACGCATCGCAATTGTACGAATCCTTGACCTTTACAAACTGTTCGATCAGTTGCGGTTGTGCGACGAGGTAACCGAATCGCAGCCCGGCTAAGGCGTACGACTTGCTCAACGTCCGCGACACCATGATCTTCTCGCTCTTTGCCACAAGGTCGATGCAGTTGCTCTCGGCAAAATCGGCGTACGCTTCATCGACCAACAGGGGGCAAGGAAGCCTTTCGGCCAGTTCCAGCACGGCCTCGGGCGGTAGGACCGTGCCGGACGGACTGTTCGGATTGGCGAGAAAGACCAGTTTCAAATCGTCGGCCGCTTGGCCGAAAGATTTCGGCAGCGACCAGTCGGGCTCGAAGGGAACATCTTCGCACTTCGCGCCTTGCAACTCGGCAAGCGTGCGGTAAAGAATATAACTTGGATAGGGCTGCCGCAGCCGCTGGCCTTCGCCAACGAGTGCCCTCGTGACGATGGTCAAGATGTCGTCGCTGCCATTGCCGGCGAGAATCCAATTCGGCGGAACGCCGAGCAGTTCGCTCGCCTGACGACAAAAGGCCCCGGCCATCGGGTCGGGATACTTTTGCAAACCCCGCGCGAGGGCCTCATGGACTGCCGTTCCCACGGCCGGCGAGGGCGGATAGGGGTTCTCGTTGGTATTCAGTTTAATGAAACCACCGCCCTGCGGCTGCTCGCCGGGGGCGTAGCCGAGCATCGATTGTATATTTGTGCGAAAGTAATTGGGCATGATTGTTTCGGGGGAGGATCGTTCCTACATTCCCTTGCGTTACCCTAGCGGATGGTAATCGTGCCGTCAATCGCCTCGTGCGGCAGGAGAACTGAGCAATCGATCGTAGTCCGGCCCTCGAAATGCGTCCGTTCTTTATTTTGATACCATTCGGAATAGTGTCCCAATCCTCGCCCGCCACCACCCGTCGGCCACTCCTTCCTCCCCTGCCGATAACTTCGCCAAAGTCGGAGGCCGATTCCTGCCGATAGTGAATCTACCTTGGGACTCATCCTACGATCCGAACCAAGAATCGGGTCTTGGGATGAGTTTCAAGAGAATTCGCTCTCACCAGCTTTCCGACGGAAGTGGCAACCCATATGCGTGGACTGGGGTCAACTGCGGCAGTGCCTAGCACGCCAGACTCTCGTTCGTCTCGCAACGACACATCCAGTCGCAATCGGTGAGAGGATTTTTGGAGGCCGCCATGTTCCCAACGGACATGGTGGCTTCTTTTTTTTGGCCGACAGATCTGCCGACAGTTTAGCCGATCGTGATTTTCTCGATCAGAATTCGAGTATGAAGCTGGCGATGGCCGGTACGGCGGCGGTAGTTTTTGCGACGGCGGAACTTCTGGACCACCAGCTTGGGCCCTTGGGTCGACGAAACAATTTTGGCGGTAACGACGGCGGTCGGCAGGATGGGGAATCCGAGTTTGAAGCCCGACTCGTCGCGAATCGCCAGAACCCGGTCGAATTTAATTTCGTCGCCGGGGGCCAAATCGCGGAAATCGATGTCAAATTCCTGGCCCTCTTCCACCTTCAGTTGGCGAGCCCCGTCGTCGATGATTGCGTACATGGTGAACCTGCTGGGTAATTAAGTTTCAAGCCTTGTAGTGTAATGAAACAAGGAGCAGCGTTCAAGGGGCATCAACGGCTAATTTCGTGTAAACGCGACGGAAATCGCTCTGCCTGTAGGCAATTGCACCCAGAAACCAACCGTAAGGGGGGTGTTGTGGTATGCGGGAACTTTATATCCGGCACTCTCGGGATGACCCCGTATAGAGTCTTTTTGGGCTCGATTCCGTCGAGTACCTTTCGGCGACATTGGCGGGACCGTCGCGATGTCACTTCCATCGTTCGATCAAACGCTTCGCCCGACGGTCGTCCCAATCGATAAAGCCTCCCAATAGGCAAAAGGGGATGCACATCCAGCGGCCCAGCGCAACGAGCCAAAGGCTTCGCGCGCCGTTGACTTTGAGAAAGTCGCGGCCGACAATTTGCCACGGACGGGCCAGC
>JANXOJ010000174.1 GCA_025353625.1 Planctomycetota bacterium
CGTGCATTGTCGTTGCGTGGGTCTGGAATTTGCTTAATAAGCGAGGCCTGCGGTATCGGCTTTTCCGCAAAGAGAAGCGGCTTGCCCGGCTTCTGCGAGACACCATGAAAAACGGTTGTCGCCCCGCAACGGGTCAACGCGGCGGGCACGAGATCGTAGGTGCCAACGGACACGCCGCCGGTGAGGACGACGATATTGGCCGGCCCGGCTTCCTCAAGGGCGCGAACAATATCTTCCAAACGGTCCTCGGCATGAAGCATGAGCGGATCGGCAAGGCCCAACTGCCGGGCGAAGGCACGGAGCATGGGGCCGTTGCTATTGCGAATCTGCCCGGCGGCGGGCGTCTGGTCGCCTTGGGTCAGTTCGCCGCCGGTGGTGATGATGGCCATCGTCGGGCGCGGAATGGCCATCACGGCATTGCGACCGACCGAGACCATCGCCGCGATGGCCATCGGCGTGATGGTATCGCCGTAGGCCACGATCGTTCCTCCGCGTCGGCAATCGCTCCCTTGCGGCGCGATGTGCTGGCCGGGGCGGATGTTCTCCGGCAATCGCACGGTGTCGGTCGTTCGTTCGACGAGCTCCTTGGGCACGACCGCTTCCGCCGAAGCGGGACAAGGGGCGCCGGTAAGGATTTCCAGGCATTGGCCGTCGCACAGATCGCCCTGCCAAACGGTCCCCGCCGGGATTTCGCCGACGATCGGCACCATCCGGCCCGCGTCCGACAAGCGGACGGCAAAACCATCCATCATCGAACGCGGAAAGGGGGGATAATCGCGATCGGCCGCGATCGTCTCGGCCAGGACGAGCCCCTGCGCGTCGATTGGATCGAACGACCGGGCTTGAAGCGGATTGGCGCAAGCGATGACGGAAGTTTGAGCTTCCACGGGAGTTAGCATGGGACGTTCATTGAGAATTTCAATTTTCAATTCTCAATCCTTCCCCACGGTGAGTATCGACCCCAGCCAGTGTATCCATCAAATGTTCCACCGTAACCAGAATCTCCGGCATGTATTCCCCAACTGCTCGAACGCTGCCGGGAAGCGTATAAATCTGCGTGCGGCCGATGACGCCGGCGATGGCGCGCGTCAAGCGAGCGCGCGGGTTGGTCGCTCCGAACTTCATTCGGATATGTTCCATGATACCGGGAATCTGCTTATCGCACAGCGCGGCGACCGTGTCCGGCGCGATATCGCGAGGGCCGACGCCCGTCCCGCCGGTGGTGAATATGACGTCGAACGCCACCTCCACGCCGTGGTCGATTTCCGCGCGAAGCTGCCGGGCATCGTCGGGCAGCAAGCGGCATTCGACCGACAGCGTCTTACGGCGAGAGGCAAAGAACGCTTCGAGCAGTTCGCAAATTCGCGGGCCGGATCGATCCGCGTAGACCCCGGCGGCAGCGCGGTCGCTGAGCGTAATCACGAGGCAGCGGACATCAGGCGTCGACATCGGTCTTGACCTTTTCCAACAGAACGATGGGGCCGATCTGCATTTGCTTGTCGATGGCCTTGCACATATCGTAGACGGTGAGCAAGGCGATGCTAACCGCGGTGAGGGCCTCCATCTCGACGCCCGTGCGGCCGGTGCAAGATACGTCGGCGGTGGCCGTCACGCCGGATTCGGAAACCTCAAGCACCACGGCCACACAATCGATTCCCAAGGGATGACAAAGAGGGATCAACTCGCCCGTTCGTTTGGCGGCTTGGATGCCGGCGATCTGGGCAACCGTGAGGACGTTGCCTTTGGCAATTTCGTCGGCGCGAATTTTTTCGCAAGTGGCCGGCGCGAGCGCGATCCGCCCCTCGGCACGCGCCCGACGGTGCTGCGGCTTCTTCGCGCCGACATCGACCATCCGTGCTCGCCCTTGAGAATCGATATGGGACAAGGGATCCACGTTAGTCACTTTCGCCACTGCTCTAAATCCTCCGGCGTATTGATATTCGCCAGCCGCGATTCGTCTTCAATCGTAACGATCTTGGCACCCAGTTCCTTCCAAAGCCGCTGCACGCCGTAGCGACCGGCCGCAATCGATGCCGAGATGTGCGACAGGAATGCTAACGGTACCACGGCAAATAGCGGATGCTCGCCGCTGAAAGTGCCTGCCACGACGACGCGATGCGGTTGAGCCACATGGGCCTCGACAAGCCTTAGTATCTCGTTTCGCGCGATATTGGGCAAGTCGCACGGCAGCAACAAGACGGCATCGCACCGCGCGGACAGGTGCGTCAAGATGGCCTCAATGCCACCCAACGGACCAATTCCGGGATGCAGATCGGCGACGACCGGCAAGTTAAGATGCCGATAGGGTGCGGCGTCTGCGGTCGAAAGGATGACCTCGGTGATGCCGGCGGCGACCAGTTCCGCGATTGAGTGCGCTAGGATTGAAATGCCGTTGCGGTCGGTCAACAGGCCCTTGGGGATGCCGCCAAGTCGCGAGGCACTACCGCCAGCGAGAATGGCTGAGGAAAGTTTCATGGGCAAATCGCAATGAACCGGAGACAATAAAACGTGCGGGCAAACATCCGCTTACACCCCATTTATAATCCAAACTTGTATCCCTCGTTGGCAAAACCCAGTCCTAAGCCACACATCCTAAGAGGGGTGTGCAACTGGTGTCCGGGAGGGCATCGGCAAAACGCTTTTTTCCGATTCCGACCGATTTTTTATTGAAGATTGCATTTTACTAAATAAAGCGATATAATGCCGATATCTTTTCTGGGCACCTCCGCGCTAACATTATTGCTGGACCTGCCCGCTTTTTGAAACGCTTTTGTGGCCGGCCGAGATTCTTCCGGTGCGGCACGGGGGGAGAGTTTGCTATGAAGCGAAGGGCTTTTACGCTGGTGGAACTCCTTGTGGTGATTGCGATCATCGGGATATTGATCGGCCTGCTGCTGCCGGCCATTCAGGCGGCGCGGGAATCCGGCCGCAGACTTCAGTGTCAGAACAATCTGAAGCAAGTCGGTTTGTCGTTTGTCAATCACGTTGATACGCAAGGCTTCTATCCAACGGGTGGATGGGGTTGGGATTGGGTGGGAGATCCCGATCGAGGATTTGGTAAAGGGCAGCCGGGCGGTTGGGCCTACAACATCTTGCCCTTCATGGAATTAAAGGCATTACACGATATGGGGTCCGGACAGTCCGTTTCCCAGCGTGCCGTATTTGCAACTCAAATGAGCAAGACACCCATTGGCAACTATCTTTGCCCATCGCGCCGCGCGGTGAGGCTTTATCCCGCGAATTCCAATCGGGGCCCGATGCACAATATAAATGTGGTTTTTGGCTCAGGGGAACTCATTAATCGCTGCGATTACGCCGTTTGCAGCGGTACGATGACGTCGAGCGAACCGGGGCAAGGAGGACCGCCTTCAGACCCGCCTCCAATAGGGTATACGTGGACAAATTGGGACGATGTAAAAAACCCGACAACAAATTACCAGGGCGGAATCTGCTACCAGAGGTCCGTTGTGAGGACCGCTCAGGTCACTCGCGGCACAAGCCATTGCATTATGGTTGGCGAGA
>JANXOJ010000205.1 GCA_025353625.1 Planctomycetota bacterium
TTTACCCGGCTGAATGCCTCCAGCCGCTTCCGTTCCTTCCGATTCATTGAAATTGTCTCCATTTATCGTTTCCTTTCAGAAACGATTTTAGGGGACATTTCTATTGGTCGCTTATGGGGACAATTCTAATGGCGCAAGACACACCGCGACGGGAAATGCACAATGTTCAAATCCCAATGTCTAAAAAAGGCCGCCGCTCGCACGCCATTGGAACAGAAACCGCAGAAACCGAGCAGAAACAGGAGCAGAACGCTTTGTTCTATCCTATTGACCCAGCTAACTTCTTCGTTGCGACTCTGCCAAAAATCGGGGGGCTTGACCCGCCGCTGGTTCGGCTTGACGGGGTGGTGGCACGGCGGCAAAATGGTGTCTTCCGTGCCTGGTGCAGGTGCCTGACTCGTTCGTATCGTTGAATCGGCCGATCGCCCCAACCTCGACAAAAATATGCCGCTTGCCTGGAACGAAATCCGCCACCGCGCCATCAAGTTCGCTAACGACTGGTCACACGCAGCGCGGGAGTCGTCCGACAAACAGACTTTTTGGAACGAGTTCTTCGACGTCTTCGGGATCTCCCGCAAGGCGGTCGCCTCTTTTGAAGCCCCCGTGAAAAAGGTTTCCGGCCGCGACGGCTTTATCGACCTTTTTTGGAAGGGGAATCTCATCGTTGAGCACAAGTCGCTGGGCCACGATTTGAGTAAGGCGCAGTCGCAGGCATTCGAATACATTCAGGCCCTTTTCAGCGAAGGCAAGCATAACGAGATTCCCCGCTATGCGATCGTTTCCGACTTCGCGCGGGTCGTGCTCTACGACCTCGAGCCCGAGGACCAAAAGCAGCTGCCGCCGTTCGACGATAGGCGCGCCCAGTTGGCGGCGGATTTCGCGCTCCAGGATTTTCATAAGAACATAAGGCCGTTCGCTTTTATCGCCGGCTACAAACAACAAAAACTCGACCCCGAAGACCCGGCCAACCTTGAGGCCGCGCGGATCATGGCAGATTTGCACGACGCCTTGAAGGCGGGGCACTACACCGGTCACGAGCTGCGGGTTTTTCTGGTCCGCATCCTCTTCTGCCTCTTCGCCGAAGACGCGGGCATTTTTGGGCAGCCGCGACAGTTTGAGCTCTACCTCATCAACCACACCGCGCCCGACGGCTCGGACCTGGGCACAAAATTGGCGCGGTTCTTTGCCGTCCTCAACACCCCCGAGACGCAGCGGCAAACGCACCTTGAGGCCGACCTGGCGGAGTTCCCTTACGTCAACGGCGACCTCTTTAAGGAAACGCTCACCTTCGCCGATTTTAATAGCGACATGCGCAACGCCCTCCTGGCCGCCAGCCACTTCCGCTGGGAGAAAATCTCGCCCGCCGTTTTCGGCTCGCTTTTCCAAGAGGTCATGCAAGCCCCCGAGCGGCGGCAACTCGGTGCGCACTACACGGCCGAGAAAAACATATTAAAAGTTGTCCGCTCGCTCTTTCTCGACGATCTTTACGCGGAGCTTGCGGCGATTAAGTCCGACAAGTCGACCCGCCGCTCCGCACGGCTCGACGAGCTCCACGCAAAGCTGGCGGGCCTTCGCTTTCTCGACCCGGCCTGCGGCTGCGGCAATTTTCTCGTCATCACCTACCGCGAGCTTCGCGCCTTGGAGCTTGAAGTCCTCAAATTAAAACACGGCCTCCAGCAGCATTTTACGCTCGACCAGATGAGTAAACTTTCACGGTTGGACGTCGACCAGATGTATGGCATCGAGATCGAGGAGTTTCCCGCGCGGATTGCCGAGGTCGCCCTGTGGCTCGTCGATCACCAGGCGAATCTCAACATCTCGATTGCCTTCTCGGAAAAGTTCATCCGCATCCCCTTGCGGAAGAGCCCGCACATCCACGTTGCCAATGCGCTTCGGATCGACTGGGCCGAGGTGATTGTGCCGGAGGAATGTTCTTATATTCTCGGCAATCCGCCGTTCGTCGGGAAGGCGTTTCAGACTCCCGAGCAAAAGGCGGATATGGAGAACATTTGGGGCGACGTAAAGGGATCGAGAACGCTCGACTACGTCAGCTGTTGGTATCGGCGCTCCGCTGAGTTTATTCAAGGTCAAAGGACTACCGTCGCCTTCGTTTCAACGAATTCAATCTCACAAGGCGAGCAAGTGGGCATCATGTGGGGAGCACTGCTTCCGCGTTACGGAGTGAAACTGCATTTCGCCCACCGCACTTTCGCTTGGGAAAGCGAGGCTCGCGGCAAAGCGCACGTTCACGTTGTCGTCGTGGGATTTGGCGCATCGGATCGCGTTGGCAAACGAATCTTTGACTACGACGAGGATCCCGATCGGCCGACCGTCAGCGAGGTTCCCAATATCAGCCCATACCTGTTGGCCGGTAACGACGCGGTTGTGGCTTCGAGATCGACGCCCTTGTGCGACGTGCCCCCGATCGTGTTTGGTTCGATGCCGAACGACGGCGGGCACTTGCTGCTTTCCGATAAGGAGCGGCACGAATTGCTTGCGAAGGAACCCGGGGCAAAGCGATTTATACGGCGAATCGTCGGCTCGGAAGAGTTTATCAATGGGACTAAAAGGTGGTGCCTCTGGCTGGTCGGGACGGCACCCGGCGAATTGCGCTCGATGCCGGAAGTTATGAAGCGCGTTGTCGGCGTCCGCGAGCATCGCGAGAAAAGTACGCGCAAAACGACGCGCGCGCTTGCCGCCAGCCCAATGCAGTTCGGTGAAATCAGACAGCCGTCGGTGCGCTACCTGATTATCCCCTCGGTGTCTTCGGAGAATCGGCCTTACATTCCAATCGCTTTCGCACGGCCGTCCCTGATTGCCAGCAACTTGGTTTTGATGGTTCCGGGCGCAAACGCGTATCACTTCGGCGTCCTCACCTCGGCAATCCACATGGCCTGGACGAGGCAAGTCTGCGGGCGGCTCAAATCCGATTTTCGCTATTCCAACAAATTGGTTTACAACAACTACCCTTGGCCTCAAGCCGCGACCGATGCCCAAAAGGCGAAGGTCGAGGAGGCGGCGCAGGGCGTGCTCGATGCGCGGAAAAAATTCCCGGAGGCGACGCTGGCGGACCTCTACGATCCGTTGGTGATGCCGCCGTTGTTGGCCAAGGCGCATAGCGTCCTCGACCGCGCCGTCGATCGTGGTTACCGCAAGGAACCTTTCGGCAGCGACCGCGACCGCGTCGAGTTCCTCTTTGCGCTGCACGAACAGCTGACCGCCCCGCTCCTCCCCGGCAACAAAGCGGCGCGCGCCCCCCGCCGAAAAACGGCCGAGTAGCAAGGCAATCGATTTTAACGCCCGCCACCTAACTTGGGGTCGGGAACCGTGGCTGCCGATTTGCGGAAGACGGCATCGACGCGGTCGGCTGGCCAGCCGTCGTCGCTGCGGGTGGTTGCAACGACCGCCGGAAGTTGGCCGTCGTAGCTCGATGCGGCGACGAACTGCTGAGCAGCGAGCGTCCGCGCGGACGTTTCGCGGGGGGTCGCAGCGCGGTGGATATAGACCTGCCGATGGTCCTCGGGGGCCTCGGTCATTATCCATTGCACGCGGAGTTTTCCGGCCTCGGTCAGTTGCGTTCCGTCGGGCGTGAAGTGAAAATCGGAGAGCAGATTCTGGCGTTCCCAGCCGGCGTTGGCCATGATTGCAAACGGCTGCCGCTGCAATTGGCGGTCGGGCACCAGGAAAGGGTCGGGCCAGCAGTTCCGCCGCTTGGTGTCGCGCGCTACGTCCGAGAGGAATTCGCCCAACGCGCCCGCCGAAAGCGGGGCGGCGTAAACCAGCGTTACCAGCATAAAACCGATCCGTACCACCCATCGCGTCGACATAGCCCGTCCTCCTTGAAAAAGCCGTTCTCCGTTTCATGGTTATCGGCACGATCGGCGATTGCGTTGCGAGTTAATTCCGCTGGGCAACCGGCCTTACCCAATCGTGCCAGGCGGTAAACTCCATCAAGTCGATCTCGAGCATGGTCCGAGCTAAGATTTTAGGTGTACACCAACGGATAGTTCTTCGTCTAAGCCAAAAGTTCGAGTGGCTTCGCTACAATTTGGCTGGTAATCCCGATCTATCCAAATCGGCCCGCCCGAAAACTAAGCGTTGACAATGAACTAGGGCAATAACCACGAAAGGCAGGAAGAACAGAAAGAATGGAAAACGAGATGGCTTGACGTTCCATGTAGGTATTAACTTCCCTATCCTGCATTTACCCATCCCACTTTTTCGTGCTTTTTGTGTTTTTCGTGGTTCAAATTAACCGTACACATCAAGTCTAAGACAATAACCTCCAAAGAATGAAAGACGGGATGGCTTGACGTTCCTTGGAGGTCTTAGCTTCCCTAGTCTTATCCCTGTGATGCCGCCAACGCCTGATCGAAGTCGGCTTTAATATCCGCGATGTCCTCCAATCCGGCACTTACGCGG
>JANXOJ010000206.1 GCA_025353625.1 Planctomycetota bacterium
CGCTGCTAATCAACGACGAAGTGATCGCGGTCAACCAGCAATCGACAAACAACAAGCAGATCTTTGCTCGCAATAACAACACGCAGTTCGCGTGGGTCGGAGACGACCCCCAATCCAAGGCTAAGTATCTCGCGATCTTCAATGCGTCTCCCGCACCGGTCGGCGGGCGCGGTCGAAGGGGCGGCCAGCCGGCCCAGCCTCCAGCAGCAGTGAGCCCAGCCGCAATAAACCCAGCTGCCAAGCAACCGGCCAAGATCTCCATTTCGTTGGCGGATATTGGCCTGAGCGGATCGTGCAAAGTCCGCGATTTATGGGCCCACAAGGATTTAGGCGTTGTCAGCGGCACGATTTCCGCGACCGTCAACTCTCACGGCGCAGTGCTCTACAAAGTGCAGCCGACAAAGTAGGGCAACGCAGTAGGTGGGTGCCAGCGTTATTTGACGAAGAACGGCGGGCGATTCTAACGGGCTTATTCCGTTAGATCCCCGCGCGGTTATTAAACCACGCATCCAGGGCGCGGGCACTCTCTTCGGCGGAACCGCCGATCACGCTCTCGGTCGTCTTCGCACCGAGTAGGGACTCGTAACACGAGCGAGCTTTTGTGGTGCCGAGGAGTTTCTTGGCTTCAAAGTAACGTAGCTCGACGAGGGCGCGCAGCACCGCTTCCGGCTTCGAGGCGTCGGCAGCCAGCCGCTCGGCACGCCGCTCCACGACCGTTTGGCTTAGCTCCGGCATTTCGGCAAGGCCAAATTGCTCGTCCAATTTGGCCGAAACGGTTTGCACCAACTGAACCGACGCATCTTTCGCCGTCCCCTTGGTATACTCGATTCTTTGGTTGTTTAATGGCTGCGACGACCAAGTCGCCTTGTGGGCCGGGACGTCCACCAAACGCACGACCATCGCGATGCGCGACGTTCGGGCCCTCGTCGATTTTTCGGACGAGATGAATACCATCACCATGCCGTCAAGGTTTTGACTCTCGGCCTCAGTCATCAAACTCTCTTCGCTCTCCGCCGAGAAAGACGGAACTCGCGGGATCAGAGGATTCCTGTTCTCCGACCATTTGCCGTCGCGCTTATCGACGAGCCTTTGGCCCAAAAGATTCACCAATTGGAGTCCGATCGGGCCAGTCAGCGCGGTCAATTCCATCGGTTGCCGAAATTGCTGCCGCTGCGTTGTGCCGGGGACAAAAACACCCAATCCCCAACGTACGGCTCGAGCCGGACGTTTGGCAATAGGAATCCAACGCATTTCCTTCACGAGCAAGTTCTTGTCGCCGGCGATCCAGGAGAAGTAGTCCTTGGCCACGCATTCTCGGAACGACTGCGGCATGGTAGCGCGTTGGATTGCGTCCGCAGCATCCATTGGATGGACGCGCGATTGCAGGGATGTCGATGCCTCAAAGGGGTTCGGGAACTGCGGTGCCGCTCGGCTAGCAAACTGGCGAGACTGCGGGGGAGCAAATTCGTTCTCTGGCTCTTGCGGGATAACAGGGGCGGCTACGCTGGGCGGCGGCGTCCAAGGTACTGCTTGCGGTTGCGGCGTCTCCGGTTCGTTTTGAAGGCGACTTTGAAAGTCGCGTTTCTTTTCCTCGACCAATTGCTGGCCCATGCGGTCGCCGTTACCTCGATCCTTCACGGTGGAGTTGTTTGTTTCATTTGCCGCTCCCTTGTGGGAGAGTATCATAAGACCGCCAACAATAGTCCCTATCATAAAAACGAATGCGAACCCCCAAATACTTAAGCCCTCCTGACAACGTTTGGCGCCGTAATAGATGAAGTAAAACGGCGCGAACATGCAAAGCAAACCATGCGTAACGCTCTCCTCAAATCCCGCGCCTATTATCATGCACAGGCCAACCGAGGAAACTCCAGAAAAAAAATAAATTAGGGCGAAGATGACTGCTGCGGTAATGAAACCTTTTTCAATAAGTGGATAACACGTATTAAACGCGCCCGCTAGATGCAGCAATATCGTAATCGCGGCGAAAATGCGACCAACCATGATTCAGTAACGATTGAGAAATGGATATTGAACCGGGACTACTTCCCGGAATGACGCCACTAACCACAAGTTAGTGATACCATCGGAACCGTCCTTTGTCAACGAAATTCTCGCCGTAAGCCCCCATCCGGCTTCGAGGCTGTAGAATGCTAGATTCTCGAAAAAGTCGCGGTTTCCAAGCTCGCTGAGCAAGGACCGTGCGTCTATTTCCGCATTGAAAAGCGATTTCCTTGCTTACAGATCGAGATGTGCAAGGTGATGGAATACGGATCATTGTGGTGTGGGCATCTCGCCTGCATTTATCGGGGCAGGCGAGACGCCAGGAATTATCCGGGCAGGCGAGACGCCTGCACCACAACAATTAAGTTATGATAGGCTCCGCACACTAAAAGTGTTCGTCGTCCTCGGGGCCGAGAAGCTCGGTGAGTCGCTTCTCAACGAGGCTTTTCTGGTTCTTGGCCCGCTGTTCAATTTTCTCGCGAAGCTCCTTCAAGTTCTCTTCGAGCCGCTTGACTTCCAGGCTCCGCAGCTTTTGACGAACCCCAAAGTGCTCGTTGACAATCTCCGCGAGCTTCGCCTTGATCTCCGCCCGCTCGTCTTTGCTTGCGTCGCGGTACCGGTGCGCTGCGTCGTGGGACTGCCGCTCCAACTCCATGTCTACCGTGACGAGTTTGAACAAATCGGGATCGTGGATCTTCATTTGCTCCAAATTCTCGCGCGGCATGCGGCCGGCGGGCGGACGGTCGCCCTCGGGGCCTCGTCCATCTGGGCCTTGTTCCGGCGGCCCTTGTTCCTGGGGACCACCGGGGCGGGGACCGCCAGGGCCAAAGGGTCGCGGGGGACCATTAGCACCGGGCCCATTCGGACCATCCTCTCGCGGCGGACCCTCTTGTCGTGGCGGACGATCACCTTCCCGATCGGCCGTCGGGTCGCGCCGCTCGCCACGGGAGCGGTCACCACCGGATCGCTCACCACTACGCGGGCGACCGCTATCCCGCGCATCGCCACCATCTTTCGGTGTTCGCGGATCGTTCTGCGAATAGGCCGAGCCGCATAGACCCGAAAGCATCATGCCAACCGACAGCCATGCAGAGAATTTTAACCACGACATCGACTTCACTCCTTCGCGCAACAATTTAAGTAAGGCGTGGGATTCGTAACTCATCCCACGCCGAAGTTCCAAGCTTTCGATTATACTCCATCCGAATCGTCATCGGGCACCGACGTCTCGCGAGGCGGCGGCCCCATGCGATTGCCTCGACCGCCTTGCGGACCTCGACCGCGCGGAGGGCCCGGCGGCGGCATCGGTCGATCACCTTCAGGGCCATCGGCCATTTCGGGCGGTCCCGGGGGGCCAAACTCACCGCCGCGAGGCGGCGGACCCATGCGATTGTCTCGACCGCCTTGCGGACCTTGGCCGCGTGGCGAGCCCGGTGGCGGCATCGGTCGATCACCTTCCGGGCCATCTCGCATCTCGGGCGGTCCCGGAGGACCAAACTCACCACCGCGCGGCGGCGGCCCCATGCGCTGACCGCGACCACCTTGCGAACCTTGACCGCGCGGACCCGGCGGCGGCAGCGGTTGGCCGCATTCCGGACAGAAACGCATTTCCGGCAGACCAGCGCGGCCAGTCTCTCGATCGTTAGGGCGGGCATCGCCGCGACGGCGATCACCACCGCGATTCTGATCGCCGCGATTTTGCTCACCACGTTGACGATCACCGCGACCGGGACCGCCTAGCGGCGGGCCGTTGTCCCACGAATTGTCGCCACCGCGCGGCGGCGGGCCGTCTTGCGATCGGGCCACCGAACCGCCAAGGCCAACGAGCATTACGCCCGTGGCGAGCATTGCAGGAAACTTAAAACACAACATACCATTGGCTCCTAAAACGAAAAAGGATTTGGGGGGGAATGGGGAGTCTCAAAATCTTGGATCGGATCGTTCTATAACGGATCGTGCTGGAGCGAGTACCGAATCTCGTCGAGCTCATCCTGGGCGATGTCAACCTCGTCGGTGCGGTGCCGCCAAGTCTGTTTCACGGCAATAATCTGCCGCGAAATCGACGCGACTTCCGTTTCCAACGGATCGTCCCAAGTCGGTGCCGCCGCGGGTTTTGTTGGCTTCATTGTCGGGACGGGCTCAGCCTTGTGCAAAGGAGTTGCCTGCGATGGCAATGTCTTCGCAGGCAATGTTTTCACAATGGAAGTCCCATCGTCCACCGGCTTCGTCGCGCGACCCATCCACAACGATAGACCTACCACCACCACCGCCGCCGCCGCCGTCACGGCCAACGAGGCAAGCATCCGCCTCTTCCTCCCATCTCCCATAAGCGGGCGAGGGGTCGGGGTTGTTGGCGTTTCATCTCGCGGCACGGTTTGCACCTGCGGCACCGTCGGGCCCGGCAATGCGGCATTCGCCGCTTCCACCAACTTGCCAAACGCCAGCCAGGTCTCGCGCAGCGATGCGGTTTCCGCATCAACCGCTTCACCGGGATGGCCGGATGTCGGCTCCGTACACGATGCAGTCGCTTCCTCCAGCATGCGTTTTAGTGATTGTATGTCGTTATCCATTTTCAGCCAGCCTAATTGTCAAGCAGTCTCCGTGAGCATTTTCCGCAGCGTTTCCAATCCCCTGCGGCAATGACTCAAAATCGTATTCAAGGGCGTGTCGAGTTCGTCGGCGATCTCCTGGAATCCCATCTGGCCGTGAAACCTGAGCAGCAGTACCCGCTGCTGCAAAGGCGATAGCCGGTCCAAGGCGGCACCAAGTAGCTCGATTTGTTCGCGTACGATCACCTCCTGCACGGGCTCAGGCCCCGTGCTGGGCGGTTCGTGCATCCTCCAAGTATCATCGTCCAAGTTGTTTTGCGGTTCGGTTCGGCGACTCCGGTCGCAAACCAGTCGATCGGCAATTTGTATCAGGTAGGCCCGAGTCTTGCCCTGCTCGGCGTAGCGATCCCGCGCTTGCCATGCTCGGCAAAACACCTCCTGGCACAAGTCGTCCGCCACATCGTTGCGTCGGACCATCGCCAAAATAAAGCCACGGACGGCCTTACCGTGCTCTTCCACCCAAAGGGCCATCCGCCGCTGGTCGTCACCAGCTTGGCAATTACCGTCCGGCAGCGAATCTAAAATCATTATCGAGAACTCCCGACACAACAGCCATTGCGTGTCTGGGGTGCGAAAGAGATTGAGCGGTTATGTTGGGGTTCTATCATTGTAAACGCAAAACCCGCCAGATTATTGCAGCATCGGAAACGCTACGCCTTTGCCCCTTATGGATTACGAATACCCCCTATGAAGTTGTGCTCGCCGTTGATTGGCACTCCGTCGCCGCCCGACAGTTCCTTATGAGCAACCGCCGACATTATCTCTGGGCGTGCTTGCCGCTGGACCTACCATCGGCTTTAATCGGCGGAAATGAGCGTTCCCCCCCGAATTCTCCGAAATAACGAGCTTCAGAGGGCAGACTCGCCTTGTTTTCGCTGGCATTTTTCGCTACAAGGCTTTGCGGAAAAATCCCGTCGAGTCCTAAATCCCGCGAGGCTATGCCATGCGCCGGCTACTTATCGCACTTATCGCCTCCTTTGCCGCGAACGCAATCGCCGCCGACGCGACTTTTCCCTACAAAGCCTATGTCACCTCCGACGACGTTTATATCCGCAGTGGGCCGGGCGACAAGTTCTATCCGACCGACAATCTCAAGGCCGGCACCGAGGTAGAGGTCTATCGCCACGACCCGAGCGGCTGGTATGCCATCCGTCCGCCCAAGGAAAGCTTTTCCTGGGTTTCCAGCCGACATGTGCAGATCGGCGCGAACCACCTCGGCACGATCACCGATGAGCGCGTGGCCGCGCGAGTCGGCAGCCGCTTCAGCGATATGCGCGATGTCATCCAGGTCCGCCTCAATAAGGGCGAAAGGGTGGAGCTTCTCGATCCGCCGCGCGACGATGTAAACAACGCCCCGGCGGTCGCATGGTACAAAATCGCTCCGCCGGCCGGTGAGTTCCGTTGGGTTTCCGGTCGGTTCGTCGATCCCAACTTCGTGCGCGACGGCACCCGCCGAACCGACACCCGCCGAACCGAAAACGCCGCGCGGGATGCGACCGTCGATCTTACCGGACGAGCCGCCGCTCTACCGCTCGTCGTAACGCCCGTACCCCGCACGGCGTCGCCCGCGCAATACCAGAAGCAACTCGACGATCTCGAATTGGAACTGTCGGCCATCGTCGTCGAAGACCCGGCCGCTTGGGACTTGAGCGATTTGCGGCAACGTGCCGAAACGCTTTTCGATCAGGCCAAATCGGCGACCGAACGCGGGCACTCGCGGATGCTCGTCGGCAAGATCGCGCGCTTTGACGACATCAAACGCCGCAAACTGCAATTGGCATCCTCCGCGCCTGCCGCCGCCGCGACGCCCAGCGGCCCGCCGCCGAGCCCGCTGCCGGCCGGCGATCCGGATGGCCGCTTCGATGCCAGGGGGCAATTGATTCGCGTGCCGAACCCCAAGCCGGGCGGCCCGCAATATGCCATTCTCGACGCTGCCGGTAACCTACGATGCTACGTCTCTCCGGCACCGGGCGTCAATCTGCGGAGCTATGTCGGCCAGCAGGTTGGCATTACCGGCATTCGCGGCTACATGCCGGAGCAACGGGCCACGCACGTCATGGCGCGGCACGTCAATGTGGTGGAAGGGGGCACGATCCGATAAGTTTGAGGGACAAGGCCCCTATCCTGCTTGATCCCTCGTGGGGCAGGTTTTCAACCTGCCGTAGAACGCCGAACCATTGAAACGGGTTAAAATCCTGTTGTTACTGCTCTCAGGCAGGTAACAAACCTGCCTTTACCGGACGATTCGCCGCAGTATCGAGCGCAGCCTACCTTGCCTCCGCGCGGCCGGCCCAAAAAGCAGGAGACCGAGCAGCTATGACACTTGTTCCGTTTTATATCCCTTCACCTCCTGCCCTCGGAATTCATCCGTGGCCCGAGGCGTTTCCGCCGCAATCCGCAACCTCGGCTGAATCCAGATCGGCTTCGCCGGCCGAATCGCAATGAAAGGCTTGGGCTGCACCGTGCGGGGCTGGCCGGGCGCAAGGCACCAGTCGATGCGCTGAACCATCGTCGCCAGCACCAGCACCATCTCCATCGACGCAAACGCTGCACCAATACAAGCGTGCGGGCCGCGGCCGAAGGGAGAGTACGCGAAGGGCGGAATCGACGGCTCCCTTGCGGGCGAGAAACGCTCAGGATCAAATCGCAGCGGATCGGGAAAGAACCGCGCGTCGCGTTGCAGAACGAACGGATAGATCAAGAACACGCCGCCCTTAGCGATCTGGTATCCGCCTAGTTCCACCTCTTCCACGTTCTCGCGGGCAAACATCTCCCAGGCCGGCGGCCAGAGCCGCAGGGCTTCCTTTACTACCATCGA
The DNA here is from genome assembly GCA_025353625.1 of Planctomycetota bacterium. Classification (GTDB taxonomy): domain Bacteria; phylum Planctomycetota; class Planctomycetia; order Pirellulales; family Thermoguttaceae; genus JANXQG01. The sequence continues at coordinate 7,432 of JANXOJ010000206.1, forward strand.
TGTATATTGCAGCGCAGGCAGATCGGCGAGCGTGGCGTCGCGGCCCGCCAGTACGGCATCGGCATCGGCGCGGACGCGGGCAAAAATCTCCGGATGCTTCGCCAGTTCAAAGAACAGCCACGTCAGCCCCATCGAACTCGAATGATATCCGCCGTTGAAGAGCGTCATCGCCTCGTCGACGGCCTGGTCCTTCGACATGCCTCCTTCAACCTCGGGGCGATTGATCGCACCCAAGAGCATCTCCAGCAAATCGTCCGGCCGCTGGTCCGCTCCGCGCCTCTCGTCCATCAAATCGCGAATCAAACCGCGAAACTCCGCCACGATCGCCCGCTTCCGCCGCTTGCCGCCCAGCGGCAACCAGTCTGGCAGAACGAACGGGCTATACTCTTCGCCCGCGTAAATGTTCGACAGTTCAAACGCCAGTCGCGAAAAATGTGCGGCTTGTCGCGATAGGTCTGCACCGAACAGCGATTCAGCGATAATCGTTAGGGCCAGTCGCGTCATATCGTGATCCAGTTCGACGCGTTCCCGTCCGCGCCATTCGTCGATCAACTGCCGCGTGCGTGCGACGGTGATTTGCGCATAGCGAGCCATCATCGACGGGTGAAAGATGGAATGCAGCGCACGCCGCTGCCGCAGCCACTGGGGCCCTTCGCTCAGAATCAGCCCATTGCCGAACCCGCTACCTAGCACCATGCGAACCCGGTCGAGCTTGCGAAAACTCTTTTGCTTTACCACCAGCAGATCGCGAATCAGTTCCGGCCCGTTGACGACGTACGCGCGACCGCTAAAAATCCGAAAGAACGTCAAGTCGCCATAGGTATGGCCGAGCCGCGTCACGAAGCGAATCGGGTTCCACCACAAACTGGCCCCGTGCCGCCAGGTGAGTCCCATGGCTGCATTGAAGTTGGCCGGGCCAGGCGGATGCTTGCGAGTCATCGCGATCGGCTTTCTACAAAACTCCTTTTGCCCGGCAGATCCGTTATTCGGGCTAACTAAGGATAGGAATACCAAACTTCTCCAAGGCTATCTTTGCTGGAATGCAAAGCCACGTCAAGAAAGGACCGCAATAAAAGGTGGGCAATCACGAAAGAACAAAAGGCTCCTAAGCCAAATATGTGGTTAAAATCCCATAGGAATGGCTAGGTTTTCGAGCGGCATTGAAGTGGATTGTTTAGGTAGGACAGGGCAACTGAATATGCTGTAAGGTAAAGGGCAGCCCTGGAGGCGCAAGACGCCAGGGCTGTTGCCGAACTATTCATCCGCCCTGACCCGGTTATCCCCCTGGCTCGGTTATCTCTCGTCGGGTTGCTTCCCAGCAGAGCCCGACTCCGTTTCACCGGGCATTTATCA
>JANXOJ010000216.1 GCA_025353625.1 Planctomycetota bacterium
AAGTGTTACACGTTCGCTTCACCCAACCGCCTGATACCGCACGTTTCTCCGCCAAGGTGAATAACCGGCGCGGCGAATCTGGGTTTCAATAAAATCGCTATTCATTCGGAATGTCGTCCCTGCGGCGGAAACGACGTTCTCCTCGAACATCACCGCCCCGAAGTCGTCGGCACCGAAGTTCAACGCCACTTGGCCAATGGACGGCCCCTGCGTGACCCACGAACTTTGCAGATGGGGGATGTTGTCCAGGAAAAGCCGGGCCAGGGCTTGCACCCGCAGATATTCGGCTGCCGACGTATTGCCGCGAGCGAGCTTCAAATCGCCCTGCTGATAGGGCCACGTAATGAACGCCGTGAAGCCGCCCGTCTCATCTTGAAGTTGACGCAGCATTTCCAGATGCAAGATTCGATCGTGCCACGTCTCTTGGACGCCGAACATCATCGTGCAAGTCGATGGGATGCCCAGCCGATGGGCCGCGCGATGAACGGCTAGCCATTTGTCGGCACCCGATTTTAGACGTGCAATCCGCTTGCGAACGCGATCGACGAGCAGTTCGGCTCCCGCACCGGGTAGCGACCCCATGCCGGCAGCGATCATTCGTGCAAGCGTTTCCTCAATGGTCAGTTTTGAAACGTTGCAAACGTGCAGCACTTCGTCGGCAGATAGCGCGTGCAAATTGACGGTCGGGTATTGCTGCTTGAGCCAACGGAAGAGGTCTTCGTAATACTCGATGTCGCACTCTGGATTCAAGCCGCCTTGCAACAGTATTTGGATGCCGCCTGCCGCGACGGTTTCGTCGATTTTAACGGCAAGTTCCTCTTTGCTCAACGTATAACCGCCTGGGCGACCGGGAGCGCGGTAGAATGCACAGAATCGGCAGTAGACATTGCAGACGTTCGTGTAGTTGACGTTCCGCTCGACGATATACGATACGCGACGATCCGGATGAAGCTGATTGCGGCGCGCGTCGGCGGCAAGCCCCAGATCGGCCAGCGACGACTCGGCGGCAAGTTGCAGGGCCTCATCGACGGAAAGTCGGCGGCCTTCGCTGGCTTTGCTCAAGAGACGGTCGATGATTAGTGCTTTACCGGTTGCAATCATAGTTTACTTCGCTCCAACCATCTCATACACCGTAGTTCGCTCCACCGGCTCGCGGCCGGTCGAACGAATCAGTCGTTCGAGTTCCACGACGGTCAATTCGTGCGGCGTTGGGGCACCGGCCATGTGGTATATCTTCTCTTCGATGACGGTGCCATCCATGTCGTTGGCACCGAACCGCTGGGCAACCTGGGCCATCTTGATGCCGAGCATGATCCAATAGGCTTTGATGTGCGGGATGTTATCGAGGATCAGCCGACTCACGGCGATCATCCGCAGGTCGTCGTCGGCCGTGGGGGCACCCAGCTTGCGAAGGCGGTTGCCGTCGGGGTGATAGGCCAGCGGCACGAAGGCTTGGAAACCGCCCGTTTCGTCCTGCAAGTCGCGGAGCCGCATGAGGTGATCGACGCGCTCTTCGCGGGTTTCCAGTGTGCCATACAGCATTGTGCAGTTCGATTTCAGCCCCAAATCGTGGACGGTGCGATGGATTTCCAGCCAGCCATCGGCATCGACTTTGTCGCGGCAGATGCGTTTGCGGACTCGTTCGGCAAAAATCTCCGCCCCGCCGCCGGGCAGCGACCCAAGCCCGGCGTCGATCAGTTGCTCCAGCACCTCGCGGTACGACAAATCAAACTTTTTGGCGAAGTAATGTATTTCAACCGCCGTAAACGCCTTGAGATGCAAAGCCGGAAACCGCACGCGGATGGCCCGCAGCAAATCGGTGTAATAACTGAAAGGCAGCCCCGGATTCAGCCCGTTGACGATATGCACCTCCGTCATGCCCGGCTGATAACGCTTCTCGATCCATTCCAACGCCTGCTCGGGCGTCATGGTGTAGGCACTCGGCATCCCTTCCTTCAAGCGGGCGAAGGAGCAGAAAGCACAACTGGCCTCGCATACGTTCGTCGTATTGAGATGCAAGTTGCGATTGTAATAGGTTGTATTGCCGTGCAGGCGCTCGCGGGCAATGTTCGCAATCTGCCCCACGGTGAGTACGTCCGGGTGCGTCGAAAGCACCATGCCCTCATCGAAGCTGAGCCGAACGCCGGCTTCTACTTTATCGGCAATTTGTTTTAGTGCGGGATCAATGGTCATAATTTACTCCCCTCTTCCGCGACAAAAAATTCGGGGTGCCAGTGGTTGAGGGCGGTATGATTCTTTCAAACATCCTTGACTGTGGTCGGCGAGCAATCTCCCAACAGTTCTTCCAATTCACTCGGATCGGCAACCAACGGTCCGCGTGGCGAATCGCTATCCATCGCGACGAACCCAAGATGCGACGCGCCAAAGTCGAGCGCAACCTGCGCCAGCTTGGGGCCAAGCGCGACGAGCGGAGCACGAATTTCCACTTCGTCGGGCAGCAACAGGCGGGCGATTGCAATAGCCCGCAGGACTTCCATGCCTGTGAAGCCTCCGGCAGCACTATCTTCGCGGTCGAGCGGTTTTTCCAAGGCCGGATACCAAGCGATGTCACCTGCCGACAATGCTGAAGGCAATTCGTCGCGCAAGCCAACCAGCCTGCGACAAAAAGGTTCCCAGTCGTCTAGCGGCTGGCCGATAAGTTGCGGATTCTCCGGCACGGCATCGACGCGGTCCACCGGAAAACCGGTAGGAGGCTCGCGTTCCTGGTTGTCATCCGCCATCGGCCGCAGTTGAACCAACTTCCCCAAAAGCGGCAAACTCGTCTGGCTCAACGCGAGCGCATCAATGAGGTCAAGTTCGCAGCCTGCGGAAACCTTGTCGGCCAGTACCGTCAACCCGGCGGCATGAAGCAAGCGGGCCGAGAAACCATCCGTCGGATTACCGCAACTTTGCCGAGGTGCAATCACCCCCGCTCCGCTGGGACGGACGTTTACTTGAATAGGCTTTTCTTGGATATCTGGCATCATGGCCATAGATTATATCGTCAATCGGCGATCCTGGGCAGGCCGAACCTTCTCGCCCCGCCGGAACTGCGGTATACTACGGATTGTACTCGATTGCCGGAGAAAATCACCCCACCATTGGTATGGTGTGCGAGAAGTGCTTCACTTTCGGCTTGTTGAGTACCACAGTTATCCAAACCATCACCGGGGTGCCGCATGTATTAGGCACATTCCGTCTGCCGTCCTTATCCGATAGAGGATTCGACGGCAAACGGATTGTGCCTGTTACAATAGGGCTGAGAACATACCCATTGAACCTGATCTGGTTAATACCAGCGAAGGGAGAAAGCCGCCCATGCTATCTGCAACGAAACCGGGTGCCCCCCAGGCAAATGGCAACGGTCATCACGAGCCGTCTGCTAATTCGACCGATAAGGCCGCCCTGCCCGAGGCCACCCCGTCCAAAGCCGTTGAGCGGGTCTACGTCGAAGTGGGCGAGGGGATCCGCGTTCCTGCTCGCAAGATTAACCTTTCGGAGGGCGATCCGGTCTATGTGTACGATACGGCCGGCCCCCAGGATCACGAAATTCGCGAGGGGCTCTTGCCCATTCGCAATGAGTGGATTCGCGCGCGCGGCGATTGCGACGAAGTTAGCCCGTCAAAAGACTCGGCTGCCGAGCCGCTCATCCCCAAGAAGTTGCAGCGGCCCAAGGTTCTATGTGGTCGCGGCCCTGTAACGCAGTTGCACTACGCTCGACAAGGCATCATCACGCCGGAGATGCGTTATGTGGCCGCTCGTGAGAACCGGGATCCGGAGTTCGTCCGTTCGGAGATTGCCCGTGGCCGGGCCATTCTGCCGTCCAATATCAACCACCCCGAGAGCGAGCCGATGATTATCGGTCGGAACTTCCTCGTGAAGGTGAACGCCAACATCGGCAACTCGGCCGTCCGCTCGTCGATTGAGGACGAAGTGGAGAAGCTGCAATGGGCAACCCGCTGGGGTGCCGACACGGTGATGGACCTTTCCACCGGCAAGAACATCCACGCCACGCGCGAGTGGATCGTGCGGAATTCGCCCGTCCCGATTGGCACGGTGCCCATCTATCAGGCATTGGAAAAGGTCGGCGGCAAGGCCGAAGATTTGAACTTCGACGTATTCCTGCAAACGCTCGTCGAGCAAGCCGAACAGGGTGTCGATTACTTCACCATTCACGCAGGCGTGTTGCTGCGATATATTCCGTTGACCGCCAATCGCGTGACCGGCATCGTCTCTCGCGGCGGGTCGATCATGGCCAAGTGGTGCATGACGCATCACACAGAGAGCTTCCTTTACACCCGCTTCCGCGAGCTTTGCGAACTAATGGCCCGTTACGATGTAGCCGTGTCGCTGGGCGACGGCTTGCGGCCCGGCTCGATTGCCGACGCCAACGACGCGGCCCAGTTCGCCGAGTTGGATACGCTGGGCGAGCTGACCAAGATCGCCTGGGAATACGGCGTGCAGGTGATGATCGAAGGCCCCGGGCATGTGCCGATGCACCTCATCAAGGAGAACGTCGATCGGCAGATGGAGATTTGCCACGAGGCCCCCTTTTACACGCTTGGCCCGCTGACGACCGACATCGCTCCGGCTTACGACCACATCACTTCGGCGATTGGTGCCGCGATGATCGGCTGGTACGGCACGGCGATGCTCTGCTACGTGACACCCAAGGAGCATCTTGGCCTGCCGGATCGCAACGACGTGAAAGAAGGGATGATTGCCTACAAGATCGCGGCCCATGCCGCCGACCTTGCCAAGGGCCACCCCGGCGCGCAGGAATGGGACGACGCCCTTTCCAAGGCCCGCTTCGAGTTCCGCTGGGAAGACCAGTTCAACCTGTCGATTGATCCGGAACGTGCGCGATCCTACCACGACGAAACCTTGCCGACGCCCGGCGCGAAGTTGGCCCATTTTTGCAGCATGTGCGGCCCGCATTTTTGTTCGATGAAGATCACGCAGGACGTCCGTAAATACGCTGCCGAGCAGGGCATGGACAATGAAGCAGCGATTGCCGTCGGGATGGCCGCGAAGGCGGAGGAGTTTAAGGAACGAGGTGCGAAGTTGTATTGAAATCCAAGATTGCTCGATTCGATTTGCTTCCATCCTCAAACAGAGCAAGTTCCATGTTTTCGATCATCGTCTTGCAATAAATTCGCCGTTCACAAGCCGAAAAGTGGACCGGTCGCCAGACGTTGCGGATCTCCTAGGTGCAGGAGAACTGCAACGTTGTTTTTCCAAACCAAGTTCGGTTTTGATTCGTAGAAAGTTGGACCGGAATGGACCGGTCGCAAGTTTGACCTTGGTTTCACGGAGGGGGACGTGGTGGAAGCCGCTTTATCGCAG
>JANXOJ010000234.1 GCA_025353625.1 Planctomycetota bacterium
AATGGTCGGCGGTCGCGGCGGCCCTGGTGGTCAAGAGGGCGGGGGTGGATCGAGGAAGCCGCAAGGTGCATCTCGGGGTGCTCCACGCGACGAATCGCAACAATACAATCAGTCCGGCCCGCCGGACGATGGTTCCTACGATGCTCCGTCTTCCGAAATGTCGGGCGGTGGCGGCGGCGGGGACGATATTCCTTTCTAGTCACGAAGATTGATAAAGAATCATGTCACACTCAAGTCTTACGAAGTTTCGTACCAAGCGGTTGCCCAAGTCGGAAAATGGCGGCATCGAGTTGCTGCTGGTCCAGTCGATTGAGCACTTGGGCAAGCAGGGCGATGTCGTCACGGTCAAGCAGGGCTATGCCATGAACTACCTGCTGCCGCATGGGCTGGCGACCTATGCCACCGATCATCACAAGCGGATGGTCGAGAAGCACCGTGCCCAACTTGCACAAATCGAAAAAGCCCGCTTGGCCGGTCTGCGGACGCAGGCCGAAGAGTTGGGCCGCCAGAGCGTAACCATCGAAGCCAACGCCAACGACGAAGGCCACCTCTATGGCTCCGTCGGCGCGGCCGATATCGTCAACGCCCTGAAGCGCAGCAAGGTCAACATCGCTCAGGACCAAGTGCGCTTGACCGGCCCGCTCAAGGAGCTTGGCCTCTACACGGTCAAGATTCACCTTGCCCACGAGATCGAGGCCGATATCAAGGTCTGGGTCGTGCCGACCGTTGGTGGCGACGAACACCGCAGTTAAGGGACCGTCGCCATGACGGCGGAAAACTTCGACAAAGTGCTTGAGGCACTATTGAGTCTCACGCCGTTTCATCGGTTTACCGTGGAATTGCACTGTGGTCGGCGCTTTGAGGTGGACCATCCAAGGGCGATGGTCCTTCGCGATGGCGTGGCCGTCTATCTTGCGCCGGGCGGCACTCCAATCTGGTTCGACCACGAAGGCGTCGATCGGGTAATAGGCGGCCCGGCGACCACCGATATTTAACGTAGCAGCCCAAAATTTCTCGTAAAAATCATTCGTCAAACCACGCCTTTACTCCGGCAGCGGCTGCCCTTTGGTCTCGGGAGCAAACAACAGCGCGACGAGCCCCAACAGGTAACACGAACACATCGCCATGCCCGCATACCGAAATGGCTCGGCCGTGTTGGCAAAGACCTGATTCTTCAAATAGGCAATGCTGATCGGCCCGGTTGCGGCTACGTAACGTCCCACGTTATAGCAGAACGACATGCCCGTACTCCGCAATCGCGTGGGAAACAACTCGGGAAAGTAGATCGCGTACCCGCCAAAAACGGCCAGTTGCGATGCTCCCATGAGGGGCACCATCCAGAACAGGTCGCTCGGCTTCGACATGAAGCGGAAGACCAATGCCGTGGTGATTCCCGCGATCACAAAGGCCATCGCAAAAGTTACCCGGCGGCCGAGCCTCTGCGTCACGCGGGCGAAGGTATACATTCCGAAGAATGCTCCCACGTTGAACATGGCGAGCGTTACCGCGGCCCAGCTACGCGACTCCACCAACCGCGCTCGCTGTCTCGCCAAAATCCGCTGGACGTGCGCGTCCACCGACGTATTGGTTTCGGTACGCAATAGCTTCTCGCGTTGCACGCGATCCTCTTTGGACTGTGCCTTGGGCTGAGTTTTTCGGGTCGAGTCGTCTCGGTCGAGATCGTTCAGAACGCTTTCCGGCGAGATGCTCTTCCCTCCGTTAAACTGCAAAATAGCCGCCTCATAGATTGCTTTTGCATCCAGATCATCTTTTGTATGTTGATCGTCCTTGGCGTAGCGGCTTAAAATATCCTTGGGCTTCACGAGCTCTTTGGCTCTTTCCAATTCCTTGGGTTGCCGAATGAGTTGGGCAACGAGTTCAATGTCGGATGTTGCTTGGTCCTCCAACCGCATCCGGTCATCGTACTGCTTGCCGATGAACGATTGAGTCAGGTCATTACTGAATACGCCGATGCCCCAGAGTCCGACGACGCCAGACACGGCCAAGCAGAGGCCAACCGCAGCGCGGGGCCCCCAGCGGCGGTCGCTCAGCAGTTCGACGAGTGAACCGGCTTTTTTCATGCCGACCTTCCATTCGCGATTTGCCTTCAACCACACTTCCGGCTCCCGAATCCGCCTCGCGACAATCACGGAAAGCAGTGCCGGAATGATGCCGACACAGAACAACCAGGGCCAGTCGCGCTGAATCCAATGATGCGACCAGGCCTGAACCAGAAGCAGCCAGATCAGTCCGGCACTCACATTGCCGACAGCCGAAAAAGTTTGCAGCATTCCCAATGCCTGCGGGCGCGTCTGGTCCGGCAGGCTTTCGGCCACGAGCGTACACGCCACCGGAAAAATTCCGCCCGCCCCCACCCCCGTGATAAATGCAAAGACAATATAATGCCAAGGTGTTTGCGATAGCCCGCACAACCCCGTCGAGAGCGAGTAGGCCAAGATCATAATCAATAGCGTCTTGGCTCGGCCAATCCGATCTCCCATCATGCCAAAGACAATTCCGCCGGTGGCCCAGCCGATCAGCAGCATGGATGTCCCTAAGTTGCCATACCAGGTTACTAACGGATCGTCCGGCGAAACGCTCAGCAGATCGGCCATGGCGGGCGTCCGAGCGAGGTTGAAAATCTGCTGATTGAGGCAGTCGAACGACCAAGCCAACGTAGCCACGCTCAGCACCAGCCAATGATAGCCATTTAACTGTTGATACCACTTTGGGGCGACGGGGGTAGGGTTGACCATATAAACGTCCCTCGGTTACGATCTAATAAGTGGGAATGCTCAGAAATGCGACGCAGGTCGATAGCAATTCGCATCATAGAAGATGGACACCGCAATGTCCAGAGGCCAAGGAACGGACAATGCCACGATTTGGAGCGCATCAATCGATTGCCGGCGGATACCACAAAGCCGTGGAAATCGGCGTTAAGACCGGCTGCAATCTGATTCAGATATTCACCAAGAACACGAATCAATGGCGCGGCAAGCCAATTACGCCGGAAGAGGCCGCGCGGTTTTGCGAGGCAGTCGCTTCGTCGGGCGTCGAATGTGTTCTCGCCCACGACTCCTATCTGATTAACCTGGCCAGCCCGGTCGATGAACTTTGGAAGAAGTCGATTGATGCCGCGATCGACGAAGTGCAACGGGCCGCAGTCCTGGGTATTCCGTGGGTCGTCGCGCATCCCGGAGCGTTCACCACGTCCAGCGAAGAGGAAGGAATCCATCGGATCATCGCGGCCCTCGACGAGGTCATCGCGAAGACTGGCCAATGTAGCATGCCTCACCCCCGCCCGCTCTCCCGCATACGGGAAGGGAAAGAAGAGGCGGACGGCAAAGGGACCGTGCCCAAAGCATTTACAGGTATCCTACTAGAAACAACCGCCGGGCAGGGCAGCACGCTTGGCTGGAGGTTCGAGCAACTGGCCGCCATTCTTAATGGCGTGAAAGACAACAGTCGCCTCGGAGTATGCTTCGACACGTGCCACGTTTTCGCCGCCGGATATAAACTTTCGCCCGAGGCCGACTATAAGGCCACGATGAAACAGTTCGACAAAATAGTCGGGCTCAAGCAGATCCGCGCTTTCCACGTAAACGATAGCGTGAAAGATTGCGGCAGCCGCGTCGATCGCCACGCCCATATCGGCAAAGGCTGTATCGGCCCCGAGGCATTCGGATTTCTCGTCCGCGACCCGCGCTTCAAGAAAGTGCCGATGGTCTTGGAAACTCCCAAGGGGACGGAAGGGGACGAAGATTGCGATGCCATCAATCTGCGTTTGTTGCGGGAGCTTGCCGGCACGAAAAAGGAGAAGCCTGCGAAAACCCCCTTGAAACGCAACGAGCCAAAATAACGTTTCGGCGCGCAAGGGAGGATCAGTTCAAACGCTTAGCCACCCCCCCACACACCCACCCCCCCGAACGAATGGTATTTGTGATTTATCTGCGGCCAAATGGGCAATTCCATTTGCCCCACCCCGTTTTTTGACCTAGTGTTCTCTAGCGGGTCGTTCGGCCTGCGGCGAACTCCGCCAACGCAATCCCTTGCTTTGCTAGAAGGCAAGCCGGGAACTTTTCATCCAGCGTTATGGCGGCCGCCCGACACTTTTTCCTTTTCAGGCATTGCCCCTGTGGCTATTGAACTCCAAGAACATCTTGGCGGCATCGAGTCCGCGCACGAAGCATTGGAAGGCATCCGTTCCACTCACGATGAGTTCACGGACTTTTTCGGCGACGTGTTCGACCAGCTTCAAGATTTTTCACTCGAACTCTATGCGCGGCACAAATGCCAGGAACTTGGCACTCAACAACAGATCGAGTCCGATGAGTTTCTCACCTGCTACCGCGACGACTTCCGGCGGTGCCTGGAACAATTGCAGACGATGCACGCGGATTTCCAGTCGGATCAGGAACAATCGCGTCAAAGCTGGAGAGAGATTCGCAGCGAGTTTCAGCAGTTCATCAATGACCGCTCGGAATTGCAAGAGGCCCGCAATGATTTCAGACGGATTGCCACCGAGCTATCGGCCATGACGGTCGAATTACAGCACGAACGCACCGACCAACACGAGTTGTACCGCGGCATCGAAGGCCAGATGGCGCAACTTGCGGCCCTTGCCGCCGAAATGCACGCATTCCAAGCGACCGTATCGCGGGATGGAACGGATGCCCAAATCGCGGCAATTCTGGAAAGCACGCAACGTCAGCAAGCCGACTGGCGGCAACAGCGGCAAACGTTGGAAGACGAATTGGAAGCGATGCGACGACGCGCCGTCGAACAGACCGATGCCCTCAACGAACAGAAGCGACTGACGGCGCAGCAACAGGCTGAATTGGCCGGCGAGGTCAAGCGCATGCGAAGCCTCTTGGAGACACTCTCGAACCAAGTCCGCAAGGAACCGGCCTCGCTCGCCAATACCAAGACTCCCCCCATCGATAGCTCGGTGCTCGGCACCGTGCTGGCCCAGTTCGATGTCCTGCAACGCGATGTGGCCTACCGCCGAGCGAAGCGAACCGACTTTGGCCCAAGCAGCCCGCTGTCGGGCACGTGATCGTCATCCACAATTTTACGAAAACCTCCAAGCCCTACAACCTAGGCGACTTTTATGGAAAAGCATCAGGACAAACTCAGACTTGCCACGATCGTGCTCTTTTGCCTCTTGAATATTGGCTTTGGCATCTACTCAGCCCACATGCCGTTGATGGTCAGCGGAGCTTTGGGCATGGTCTATGCCGCCGTGGCCATGACTACCAACTTGGCGAACGTGCCACGTTCCAACGGTGCGGCACTCCCGGCCGCGATCCCTAATACGGCTGCCGCACGATTGCCCGTCTCGACCGCTATGAACAGCTTCGTCGGCGGCATATTGGATCAATCGCGCTACGCCCTGTTATTGAGAAAACAGATGCTAGGCGTTCTCACGGAAGAACATCGTGCCAAGGCACTAAGCGCGCTTCGCGACGAGATGGATTTAATAAGCGGTGGGGACGTACTTCTGGGCAAAGAGGGCCATTCCAAGGAAGACCGCGATCGACGCGACGAATTCAAGGCATCCACCGGACGACCGATCTATGTTGCCCCGGTATTTATCGATCGCTATGCGGTTACCAATCGCCAGTATCGTAGCTTTGTGGCGGCAGGCGGCTACGAGGAAAAGCAACTTTGGGATTCGCGGATTTGGCCTGCCGTGCGCGAGCTCGTTGATGAAACCGGTCGGCCCGGCCCGAGATTCTGGCGGGATGGATGCCATGCACCCAGCGAGGAGGAACTTCCCGTCGTCGGCATCTCTTGGTACGAAGCCCAAGCGTGCGCACGCTGGATGGGAAAGCGGCTGCCCAACGATGCCGAATGGGTTAAAGCTGCCTGCTCTGCCACTACAACCGCGAGCGACACAATCGTCCAACAGCGATACCCCTGGGGCGGATCGATGGACAAAAGTCGGGCAAATCTTTGGGGCTGCGGATCGAAGGGCGTTGTTTCCGTGCGAGAGTTCACAGCCGGAGCGAGCGCGGGTGGCGTGTATCAATTGATCGGCAATGTCTGGGAATGGACGAACAGCACGTTCTGCCTGCTCCAGCTCAAAGGCAATCCGATTATTGCTCCGCTAAAAGGAATTCGCGGCGGCGCGTTCGACACCTACTTCGACCATCAGGCAACGTGTCAGTTTGAAAGTGGCGAATATCCGATGAGCCGTCGCCACAACATCGGCTTCCGCTGCGTTATTGGGTTGCGCGATCTCGCGCTGGACTTGCCCGAGCCGGAAGCGACGAATATCAAGGACGAAGTTTGTCCCGACCTCATGGTAAAATGCGCATGAACCAAGAACCAGACCTACACGATGCCGACGATTGCGATCGGTGTATGCCGCCCGTTCGGCAGGCCCATGCAGCCCATCACAAGTTTGAAAATAGCGGTCCCATTTTGATGGACGACGCGGACGCCTTCGACGCGGTCTTGCCGACGACGCAAGTCGATTCGTCCATGAGCCTTCCCGCCGAATTGCCCGCCGTCATCGCCCAACTTGAACAACTCGACGACGCAGTCTTTGACGCCGTTCAAGGCAGGTCGGAAGCTCTCGCCGAGCTACAATTGCTCTGGCCGCAACTTCTCGGCGAGTTAGGCGAGTATCGACTGGCCGAATCGCGCGAACAGTACATCCGCTACGCCCTCTCGATCTGGCGGGACGACGTACGAACCGGCACGCGGCACGATCCCGAGCGGGCCTTTTATACCTTGGAGGTGCTGTGCGTGTTGTACGATGAAGGGCGATAGGGCACTGCTGCGGAGGAATTCGTTTCCGCGCTTCCTCGGTTTTAACCGCTATCTACCCTACGATTATCACCACCAACCTCTTCGGCCCATGCACGCCGAGGATCAGTTTCTTCTCGATATCCGCCGTGCGGCTGGGGCCGGTGATGAGGACGACTTCGCCCCGCGAATCGGGCGAAGCGCACGTCTTGGCGATCGGCGCCCATGCGGCTGGGAGGTGTTCGAGTAGTTGCTCCAGGCGGGCGATCACGATGCACGCCGGAGGTAGGTAACACATCAGCCGCTCGGTGGCCGTGTGACAGGTAACGACGCACGAGCCCGTGTCGGCAAGGAGGGCGTCGGTCGTTATCAAACCGGCGGGCAATTGCTCGATCTGCCGGGGCGTCCAATCGTCCGTTACCCAATCGATGCGGTCGGGAGAACATTCCGAAGTCAGTTCGCGCGTCGAGGGGCGGTCGAGGCAGCCAACGTTCGACCAAGGGGCCGTTTCCATCAGCGCGGCAAGCTCGCGGCGGGCGTCGGCCATCGTCGGGACGTGGATCGGTTCGCCGTGCAGCGAATTCAACTCCTCAAAAAATTGCCGGACGAGCGTCTTCG
>JANXOJ010000250.1 GCA_025353625.1 Planctomycetota bacterium
GCATGTCGTGCGACGCGTGGCATGCCACAAATCTACCCAGTCCTCCTGAACCTGTCAACTTTGGTGCCCGTCACCTTTGCGTCCCTGCAACCAACGACAGTTGCAAATGCCATTGGGAAGGCGAAGGACTGACGCCCCTTAGTCCGCCTCATCAACCCAACTCGGCCAGCAGTGCGGCCAAGTCTGGGTCCATGCCGTCATCGGCGGCGGCCGCATCGGTTGCTGAGCTGCTGTCGCTCGAATTCGATTCCGACGACGCATCGTCCGATCCGCCCAAACTGGCCAGCAAGGCGTCGAGATCGGCGTCCCCGCCGGAAGAATCCGAATCGCTACTGCCGGAGCCGCTGTCCGAGGAAGAACCGCTCTCCTCCGCAGCGGGTGCCGACTCGGGCTTTTTCGCTACCGGCGGCAATTGTTGCTCGACCTTGGCGGGCCAAGGTCCGCACAAGGTCTGGCCGTTAAGCCCGAAAAATCCCCCCAGGCGGACCTCGTTGCGGTTGAGAATTGAAAGCAGCGGGATAAAGCCGGCCGCGGAGGCATCGCCTGCCGTCCGCACATTGAGCAGCCGCTCCGTGCAAGGCAGCGCAAGCTGATCGCCGTCCTTGTCCTTGTAAAAGTAATAGGGCATGTCGCCGACGGAGAGAATCGAGCCGACATTCATCTTCTTCAGACCCTGCTTCGCAAAGGTCTGCCCCAGCAAGAGACCAGCCAAGATCGCGCCGTTGCCCCAAAGCATCCCCCGCAGACCATATTGCGGCGTAAACTCCTCGAACGTAAAGCGGTCGATCGGGTCGCTGCGCTTGCCGTAGGGATTGCGGAGCATGAACCGCGGCGAAGTCAGAGCCAGATACGCGGCCTCGGGCAAGGCTCGCAACCCCTTCCAGCTTTCGGTCACGAGCGGATGCTCCTCCTCGCCCGGCTTGCGCTTTTGCAGTGCTTGCGCGCTCACGTTGGCAATGAACGGTGCCTGGGCGGCTGCGGCAATCTTGGCAATTCGACCGAGCAATTCCGCGTGCGGGGGAGTTTTCTCAAAGACAAAGTTGGCCACGATTGCCGACAACGGTCCCTGCTGGGCATCTTGCGCCGGCTTCTCGACCAGCAGTTTGTAAAGGCCCGTCTCCTCCAGCGACTCGGTCGCACTCAAGTCGGCGGCCAGTTCCTCGGCCGCAATATCGTACAGCACCACCTTCAGGCTGCCGCTGGTCTCCAGCCCGCGAATCAGCAGATCGAGCGAACGCCACAGACTTTCGGTGTTCTGAAAGTCGGGATGGTGGAGCACGCGGCGCATGGTCTCGGCAATCGCCGCATCGACGGCGGCAACCAAGGCATCTAGTTTTGGGTCTTTCGCCGCGACCACATAGGGGCCGACCACCTGCTTCAAAAGCTGATCGATGGGCGTCGCTTCGCGCTCGGTGGGGCTGCGGTCCATAAGCCGAGCAAAATCGCTGAGCTTGCAATCGGCGGCCAGCACCGCACCGCGCGACTTGGACTTTCGCTTCTTGCGCCGCGTGGGAGCCGGCTCACCGAGCATGGCTTGCACATCTTTGGCTGCCTTGGCAAAGGTAGAACTGTTGGTCAACCGCTTCCGCAGCCCTGAAAGCTGGCCGAAAATTTCCAGGCGGTCGTAAAGTTCGTCGGGATGCAGGCTATCGATGGAAGGCACGTCCACCTCAAGGGTGCCATCGTCGCCGCCAACATCTAAATGAAGCTTTACGTCGAATCGACCCATGAGGTCTTCCAGGTTGTCGATATCGACGTTCAGCGGCTTCCGCGCGGCCAAGGCATCGCCGACCTCGACTTCGCTACGGTTCGCCCGAGCCGAGAAATCCCCCAAAACGGCTAGGCGGAATACTTCCCCCCCTTTGCCACTCCCCTTGGGTCGCACGTTGTTGAGCGACCCAAAATTGAATTCGTAAGCCATTGCAAGCCCTTTGATGGACGGTGTGCGATCGAACTTATCTCCGCATTGTATCGCGTTAAATTGGAGCGTCAACGAGCCAAGAATGTCACGTTTTCCAGTCTTACCGAAATTCTGGGCCGGCTTCTGGCAATCGCACGGGAACGATGTTAAAAGATCATCCGGCTGAAGCGCGCGCGGACGCAAATCATTTCATCATAAGCGGCGACGCCGATGGATTTGTTGAGGCATACGTCCGGTGTCCAATGGGGTTCAATTGAGCGGCCAGAGGTGGTAGAAAAATATCAGCGGTCTGGACGCGCCATGGACGCACCGAAGAGTTGGATATCCCTTGCCAGATTGCGTCCCCGCTGAGCCTAACTCCGTTACCCCAGACAGACTCCTTGAAAATCCCCATGCTGAATCCCTGCGCATTCTTGAGACGGATGAATCAGAAATGAACCGCAGAAATGAACCGCGGAGGACGCTGAGGAGACAGAACGAGAGTTTCCTCTGCGAAACTCAGCGTCCTCTGCGGTAATTCTATTTGGATTCATCCGTCTGATGCGCGCGCCGACGGAAACCGTTACGCAATAAGCGGCTGCGCCGCTAGATTTTTTTCAGGCATGGTTCCGGTGTCCAATGAGATTCAAGAAATTTGCCGCGACATCGCGGATTTGTTCCAGCAGTGTCGCAAGTTCTTGGTGCATGGCGCGGGTTTGTGAGATCACAAGTACCTTGGCCGTGCCGAGCGATGCACCGTGAATGGATCCCGAACCACCGTTTTCGCTCCAACAACTTGGCCTGCTAGTCGAAGTGATTGTGGCGATAAGAGCTTTATAGTCATCCACTCGATGCACTCGACGATCTTGATAGACAACCAAGTCCGCCACGTCATAAACGCGAGTGTCGAGAAACTGCTCGGAATTGGCACGCTGCGGGCTTGTGATGAAAAGCACGTCGTTATGGATTGTCCAGGTGAGACTCAAATCATCTAGAATAAGATTCAGTGCCCTTTCCAGCCGACAGTCCTTGAGGCGAACCGTGATGGGAGTATCGGGTTCGATGCCGCCGTCTTTTAATCCGTTGGTCGTATCGAGCCAGATCTCGATCTTCAAACTGTCTCGCAAGTAATTGACGACGTCTCGGAAGGTGTATCGGCAAGCTCAATGCCGATCTTTTTCTATAGTGCGGCTTCAATTGCATCGACGCCGGTCGGAACTGTCGGCGGAGATGCAGCCGCCTTCGCGATCGGTGTATCTCCATTTGGTTTTTTTGCCTTCTTCGACGGATCGACTTGCCCGCAGGCCAACGATCCAGCGATTCCCAACACAGCGACAGCTCCCAACGTACAAACAATCAGATTCGCGCGACGCATGGCATCTCTCCTCTTGTAGAAATTTGGAAAAGCAAATCGGGGCCGATGTCGGTGTTCCAAGCGTCACCGCCCCACGGGACGTATAATAACCGATGCGGATCTGGAGGGCAAAACAATTTCCGTTCCCCTTCCGGCACCAAAATTGTCGCTAACCGCTTCCCGTCCTCCTTTCCCTGCCGCTCATTTCTGGATAGACTGGTAGAGGTGGAACATTATGTTTGTCGATGAAGTTGTCGTACGATTTGAAGCGGGCAAGGGGGGTGACGGGTGCGTCAGTTTCCGGCGCGAGAAGTTCGCGCCGCTGGGCGGGCCCGATGGCGGCGACGGCGGCGATGGCGGCAGCCTGATTCTGGTCGCTCGCGAAGGCGTCGATAGCCTCGACATGCTAGCCCACCGCAAATCTTGGAAAGCCGACTCCGGCACGCAAGGCACCGGTGCCAATTGCCACGGGGCGTCGGGCAAGGATTTAATCATCGCCGTACCGCCGGGCACCGTAATCATCGATGCCGATCACGGCATTGTGTTGAAAGACTTGTCCAAAGTGGACGACCAGGTAGTCGTCGCTCGCGGCGGCTACGGCGGCAAGGGCAACAATCGCTTCAAGACTTCCACCGACCGAGCCCCGCGAAAGTCAACGCCCGGCGAACTGGGCGAGATTCGCACGGTTCGACTGGAATTGAAGCTGATTGCCGATGTCGGCCTAGTGGGCATGCCCAACGCTGGCAAGAGCACGCTTCTGAGCCGCCTCTCGCGTGCCCGTCCAAAAATCGCCGCTTATCCGTTCACCACCAAGCATCCCAACTTGGGCCGCGTGCAGATCGACCTCGATCGCTCGTTCGTGATGGCCGATATTCCCGGCTTGATTGAAGGTGCCCACGCCGGTGCTGGCTTGGGTCACGAGTTCCTTCGCCACATCGAGCGAACCGGCATCCTGGTGCATTTGGTGGAACCGGAACCGATGGACGCCACCGATCCAATAACGAACTACCAAACGATTTGCAGCGAGTTGGAACAGTACAGCGCGGAACTGGCTGCACGGAAAGAGATCACCGTCGTGACCAAAGCCGACCTACCTGTCGCCGAAGAGACGCGGCAAAGGCTGGCCGAGTTGCTCGGTCGCGAAGTCCTCTTAATCTCCGCCGTCACCGGGCAAGGGCTGAACGGTTTGGTCGCAGCCATCGCCGGGGCGTTGACACCGGTGGAGAAGTGGTGAATCGTACATATCTCGCCGAGCGAGACGGGTACGTTATTCAATTCATTGGGCCACGGCAGAAGTACTGTCGATTGAATTCGCCCGATCTGCGACTCCAGCACATTGCGAAGTAGTGAATCGTTGTCGGCATAACGACCGGCGACCTGGATCTGCTTGCGACGATAATAGTCCATCTCCGTTTCTGCGCTCCAACGGACCTCGGGTGGTGAAGCCGGGAGCGCGACGGGCGAGCCACCATCGATCGAAGGCCGGGGGCTACTGCTTTCTTCGATCCACGCATGGTGGAAGGCATGGAAAATCCCTGGTGGAACGCGAGTCCAATCGTGAACGGCCACGATTCGTTCGTCCACCGGGGGCATTTTCAGGCAAAGGAACCGTTGAATTGTACGATGCTGCCGTCATAATGGAAAGTAATGTTACCCGTACTCCTCATCGCCGTTGACGTTGGCAATTCGCAGATCAAGCTCGGGTTGTTTGGTGCCATTTCAGGGAACGCCGCGGAGGGTGTTGCGTACCGGGAGCCCGATGCAACGTTGAAACTCAATGGCCGATTGCCTGAGTTCGATCGGCTTGCGGTGTGGTTGCAGTCGGAAGCGATGCAAAATGCCCTCGCCCCCGGCCAGACTCCCGATGCGGCACAGCGGAGAATTCTGCCCTCCACGCTGCACTGGCAAATCGGCAGCGTCAATCGGCCGGCCGCTTCGCGGTTGATCGATTGGCTCCGCGAGCATCGGCCCGACGACTCGATTCGCCTCCTCGACTCGGGCGATTTGCCGTTGGTCGTTAAACTGCCTCGGCCCGACCTGGTCGGCATCGATCGGCTGCTCGATGCCGTGGCGACCAATCGGCTTCGCACGCCCGGTCGCGCGGCGGTGGTGGTTGATGTTGGGTCGGCAATTACCGTCGATCTGCTCGATGCGGCGGGGGCCTTTTGCGGCGGGGCAATTCTGCCGGGTATTGCCATGTCGGCCCGTGCTCTGCATGAGTTCACCGATCTACTACCCCCGATCGACATGGCCGAACTGAACGAGCCGCCGCCCGCCTTGGGAAGCGCCACGGTCGCCGCCATCCGTTCAGGGCTTTTCTGGGGGGCGGTCGGATCGATCCGCCAACTCATCGAGCAGCTTACCGTCGAGCAGCTTACCGTCGAGCAGCTTACTAGCGAGCAGCTTACCGGCGAGGGGCTGCCCCCAGTTTCGTCCGATGATACTGGGACCGTCCCCCTGCGAACGGCCGACATCTTCCTCACCGGCGGCGCGGGGCCAGTCGTTGCGCAACTACTCGGTTCGACTGCCCAATACGTGCCGCATCTCACCTTGGCCGGTATCGCACTGGCCGCATTGCATAAAAAGTTATGAAAGTCGCCTACTTCACCGCCTTGCGAAAGATCGAACTGGCCGACGTCGCGGAGCCGATGCTCGCGCGCCGTAGCGACGTTCTCCTGCAAATCGATCGCGTCGGAATTTGCGGATCGGATATCCACTACTACGCCGAAGGCCGCATCGGCGATCAAATCGTCGAGTATCCGGCCACCCTGGGCCACGAGTGTTCGGGCACGGTGTTGCAAGTTGGTGCCGATGTTACCTCGCTTCAATCGGGCGACCGCGTTGCCGTCGATCCGGCCTTTCCGTGCGGCAAATGCGATCAATGCCTTGCAGGCCGTTTGCACACTTGCCGCCAACTGCTCTTCATGGGTTGCCCAGGACAAGCCCCCGGTGCCGTCGCCGAACGGGCCATCGTGCCAGTCGCCTGCTGTGCGAAGATTCCGCCGTCGATGTCGCTCGATGAGGCGATGCTCGTCGAGCCGCTTTCCATTGGGCTGCATTCCGTGCGGCTGTCGCAGGTCGCGGATGGAATGAAGATTGCCATCCTTGGCTCCGGGCCGATCGGTCTGTCGGTGTTGCTGTGCGCCAAGGCTGCCGCTTCGTGCAAAGTCGCGATGACCGATCTGCTCGATGAGCGGCTCGCCGTCGCTCGGCACTGCGGGGCCGATGCAACGCTCAACGCTCGGCAAAGCGATGTTGCGACTGCCATCGAACAGAATGTACCCGGCGGACTGGATATCGTCTTTGAATGTTCCGGCGATCCAGCCTGCATCGAGCAGGGGCAACGCCTCCTCGGGCCGGGCGGTACGCTGGTACTCGTCGGCATCCAGCCGGTGAGCGAGGTTGCGTTCGATCCCCATTTCATGCGGCGGTACGAATTGCGGTTCCTGGCCGTCCGCCGCCAGAACGATTGCGTCGTGCCGGTAATCCGCACGATCGCCGAAAAGCGAATTGACCCCGCCCCGCTCTTGACGCATCGCTTTCCCCTCACCCGGATCAACGAGGCCTTTGAGTTGGTGGCCGGCTATCGCGATGGAGTGATTAAGGCCGTTCTGGACGTAAGCAACGCCGAATAAACAACGGTCGTTCTTTGCCAAGCCGTGGATTGCGCTTTTGAAATTGTGGACGGGAACTTATTGCGGCCAACACGGTCATCCCAGCGATAAACGCGAAAAAAAGGCCAAAAAACTGCTCTTGCACCGGTTTACCGAAAAACCTATGCTGCGAGTTGAGGCCGAAAATGGTCGGTCAATTCGCACGATGCGTCTGCGATTCCGGGTGTTTCTCGCCTGGCGCAGTGGCGTCCCTTGATGGATCGAGGGCAGGGTTAACCTTTGTATCCATCAGGAGGAACTTGCCATGAGACTCGCGTTTACCGACGGCACCGCGTGGACCGGACCTTGGATGAGCGTGCCCGCCCAGCCCGATCGCAATCGTCGTTCACGAATTCTTCAAGCCCTCGGCATGCCCGGCGGCGACGGCATGAGCGTCAACGATAAAACGCTCATCCGCTACTACGACTATCTGGTCGAGAACCTGCAACTGCCGTTTGCGGCCTGCTATCCGGCGGCGACAACGCCCGCTCAAATCGCGCGCGATCGTTGTACGGTGATCGAATTGCTCGATCCGCGAACGACGCTTTGCGACGAATTTGACGGGCTATTCTGCCGCACGCGCAAGCAGCGATTTATCGTGAACTTGCCGCTGGTCGAGTTGAGCATCCTGCAACAGGATCGTAACGTACAATTGATCGACGACTACGCCTACTGGTTCTGGCACTGGCGGGGTTAGGAACGAAGCTCAAGTTGCACGGCAAAGTTTGCCGATAATTCCGAGGATACGGACGGAAATCAGGATTTTCAGGGGGGTAGCCATGTACGAATCGCATTGGGGTCTGCGCGTGTCGCCATTTCGGGACAGTCTGCCGCCGCAGTTCTTCTATGAGAGCAGCACGCACGAAGAAGCCCTGGCGAGACTCCATTTTTTGGTAAAAGAGCATCGCCGCTTGGGCCTGCTCATGGGGCCGGAGGGGAGCGGCAAGTCGATGCTGCTGGAACTGCTGGCAACGCAACTTCGTCGTCGCGGGCCGGTCGTGGCGCGCATCAACCTGACCGACATGGACGGCGACGAAATGCTTTGGTCGCTAGCGGCGCAATTCGGACGGAATCTCGATCGCTGCGACACCACGCCGCATCTTTGGCGTGCGCTTTCCGACCGCTTGGCCGAGTTCCGCTATCAACTGGTCGATGCGGTGATTTTGGTCGACGACGCCGATCGGGCTGGAAACGTGGCGATGCCGCATCTCGTGCGATTGGCCAAGATGGAGCCTTCGGCCCATGCGCGGCTGACCATCATCCTCACCGGCAGTTGCGACCGTATGCACCGTTTGGGCAGCACGCTGCTGGGCCTCTCGGAATTGCGAATCGATCTGACGGCCTGGGCAGAGGCCGATATCGCCGGTTTTCTCGATGGCTCGCTGCGCCGTGCCGGTTGTTCGACGACGGTTTTCGGTGAGCCGGCCATCGCCCGCCTGCATGAACTGACGCAGGGAATCCCACGACAGGTCCGCTTATTGGCCGATCTTTCGCTCTTGGCAGGTGCCGGGCAGCACTTGGAGAGCATCGATGCCGATGTGGTCGAGAGCGTGTACCACGAATTGGCAACGGTGGGAGTGTGAACTGCCTAACGTACTCGTCTCGCGGGAGCGCGATGGATACGCTAGCTATCCTTTTTGCGATAGTAGACGACTTTGACGCTGTTGGGCTTGGCATAGCGAACTGCGTAGGTTTCTACCATGTCCTGGAGACGCATCAGAATCCAGGGTTGCGTATACGCCTCGCCATTTTTTGTGAAAACCAGATCGTCGGCAACGTAGACCGCCGCGTGGATCACCGTGTCGCTTTCGGTCGTCAGGAATACCAAGTCGCCCAATTGCAGACCATTCTGTATCCTGTAATATTCTTGCTTGAGCACCTCGCCGACATACGCCATGTCGTTGAAGCGATCCTCGGGCGGATCGCGAAAGAAATTGAATGCCGACCAGAAGCAGTCTTGCTTCACGCTCTTGCCGTCGGCCGGCGAAAAAGGATAGCGGTAGAGATGGTCGCGGGGAAAATCGGGCAGAATGCAGAGCAGGTTCAGCGTGCAGCCCGCCTCGACGCGATGCAGCGCAGTGAGAAAAGGTTGGATATCCTTGCGACGTCCACCGATACCCCAATACTGAGCAACCTTTTCCACGTCGGTATCTGGTTCGATCTTTAATCGTGCTAGAATGGCCCGCTTCCGCGAAACGGCTTTCATAAACCGCTTCCGCTCGGCGTCGTTGGGCAATTGGCGCAGTGCCGGCTCAAAATCGGCGAAGAGCATGGACGAATCGCCGTGCGGATAGAGCAACTTTTTCAGAAGCTGCACGGATGTAGGAGCCAGACCGCAATCTTGAAGTCGCCAATCGACGTTGTCTGGCCGAAACCAAATCGGATCGATCTGGTGGACGTTTTGGGGAAAGTCGACGAGAATTTCATAGAGCTTGGCGCGAACGCCAGGTGCGAGGCTGAGAATCAGTCTATCGCCCGGCTCGACCGCCGTGACGCCGCCATCGACCGACCATTTGCCCTCCTTGGACAAGCCGTCAACCATTGCCTCGGAAAGACCGGCGGCCCGCAGCGTTGTCGACGCCTGCTCTTTGGTCGATCCGGGAAACGACCACCGCACGGGGGGGTAGTCGGCGGGAGGAACGAAGACGAACTCGTCCGGCAGATCGATGGCAAAGAGCATCGTCTCGATGCGGCCCCACGGACCCAGCTTGCCGGTAACCCACTGCTGCGGCGGGTCGGCCGCCTTGCCGACGTTGGGGGAACCGGCACTTTCCGCCGACGCAACGCCAGTGGCCTTGGCTGCGGAAGATTGGTTGCCCTCGCGCCAGTAGATTAGAATCGTCACCAACCAAGGCAGTGCGATTGCACAAACCACGATCAAGAGCAACCACCGCGAAACGACCAGATGCAGCGGCTGCAAGCGATGATCGGTTATGGCGGGCTTATCTACTTCATCTGTTGTCGTCGTCGTCAAATTTCTATTCCAATCCGGCGGTGATTGCTAACGGAAAACTCGACATTCCGAAGCAGATGCAC
>JANXOJ010000289.1 GCA_025353625.1 Planctomycetota bacterium
TCTGGCACCCCGACATCATGGAGTTCATCGAGTGTAAGTACGGTGAAGAGAAAAAGGCTCGCACGCTCATTCAGGAAGGTGGCTACCAGCCAACCGAAGCCTACGACTCGATCCTCTTTCAAAATGCAAACCTCTCCGTCCGCGTAACCGACGACTTCATGCAGGCCGTCGATGCCGACCAGACGTGGACCACGCACTGGGTCACCGATGCCAAGAAAGATGGCCCAGCCTATCCCGCACGCGAGGTCATCGGCCGCATGAGCCAGGCCGCTTGGTCGTGCGGCGATCCGGGCGTGCAATACGACACCACGATCAATACTTGGCACACCTGCCCGAACTCGGGGCGGATCAATGCCTCGAACCCTTGTTCCGAGTATATGTTCCTGGACGACACGGCTTGCAATCTGGCGAGCATCAACCTCATGAAGTTCCGCAACGCGGACGGCACGTTCGACGCAGAGCGGTACAAGGCGACCTGCCGACTGACGTTCATCGCCCAGGAAATCCTCGTCGATCACGCCAGCTATCCGACGGCGCGCATCGCGGAAAACAGCCATCGCTTCCGCCCGCTAGGCTTGGGTTACTCGAACCTCGGCAGCCTGATTATGGCCAGCGGCGCGGCTTACGACTCGGACGACGCCCGTGGGCTGTGCGGTGCCGTTACGGCCTTGTTGCACGGTGCTGCTTGCAAGACGAGTGCCGAATTGGCTGCGGCGGTGGGGCCGTTTGCAGATTACGAAAAGAACCGCGAGCCGATGCTCAAGGTCATGGAGATGCACTGGGAAAAGGTCGAGCAGATCGAACATGCCCCCAAATATCTGCAAGACTCGGCCCGGCAGCTTTGGGACGACGTGCTCGTCAGCGGTCGCCGTTTCGGCTATCGCAATGCTCAGGCAACCGTCCTGGCACCGACCGGCACCATCAGTTTCATGATGGATTGCGATACGACGGGCATCGAGCCCGATATCGCCTTGGTGAAGTACAAGCAGCTTGCCGGCGGCGGCATGTTGAAGATCGTCAACCAGACGGTTCCCTTGTCGCTCAAGACGCTCGGATACAACCAGGAGCAGATCGACGCCATCATCAAATATATTGACGAGTTGGACACGATTGAAGGTGCCCCAGGGCTAGACCCCAAACACCTGGAAGTCTTCGACTGTGCATTCCAAGCCGCGCACGGCACTCGTTCGATCCCTTGGAAGGCCCACATCCGCATGATGGCGGCCGCTCAGCCGTTCATCTCCGGGGCGATTTCCAAGACGGTCAACATGCCCAAGGACGCCACGCCGGAGGATGTCGGCGACGCTTACATGGAAGGCTGGCGGCTCGGCTTGAAGGCCCTGGCCATCTATCGCGACGGCTCGAAGGAAGGCGTGCAGCCGCTGTCGACGAAGAAGTCCGAGAAAGAAAAAACCGGCGACAAGGCCATTCCCCGCCCGCGACGCGAGCGTCTGCCCGACACGCGGCAGTCGGTCACGCACAAGTTCAACATCTCCGGGCACGAGGGTTACGTGACGGTCGGGCTCTATCCGGATGGTCGGCCGGGCGAGTTGTTCATCACGATGGCCAAGGAGGGCAGCACGATCGGCGGTCTCATGGATTGCTTCGGCACGGCCGTATCGATGAGCCTTCAGTACGGCGTGCCGCTGGAAGTCTATGTGACGAAGTTCTCGCACACGCGGTTTGAACCTTGGGGTTATACGAAGAACCCGGAGATCAAAATCGCCAAGAGCTTGGTCGACTATATCTTCCGCTGGTTGGGGATGACGTTCCTGCCCGACTACCGCGAGTTGAACAAGTCGATGCCGGTATCGCCGAACGAGGCGGGACATTCCGGTGGTCCGGGAGACGTCGAACCGGAGAGTCGGCCCGCCGCCACGAAGGCCGGCGGGCTCAGCAGCGGGCATGGAATTGCCAAGCCGCAGGGTTCGGCTCATGCCAATGGGTCGCATGGACATGGGACCAATGGGTCGCATGGGACCAATGGCAATGGTGCAACTGTGGTGAAGAAGGCATCGGTTCCGGCGATGGCCACGGCTGCTTCGGCGATGCCGAGGCTCGCTGCCAGTTCCGACCCCCAAGCCGCATTCAACGCACGGCACGAGCAGTTTGCCAGCTTCCAGGTCGATGCCCCAAGCTGCGACCGCTGCGGTGCCATCACCGCCCGTGCCGGCAATTGCTACCTCTGCTACAACTGCGGCAACAGCATGGGCTGTTCGTGACCGACCTCCGCTCTCCCATCCCATGGGAGAGGGGCAACGCAAAAACTCCCCTCTCCCGCAAACGGGAGAGGGGCCGGGGGTGAGGGCACATTGAAGTTCTCTCAAACTCCGAATATTTCTATTGAGCCTATTCATTCTCATGGCTTTCAACCGAATCGGTAAACACCATCCGCCCGCTTCTATTGCTCCATTTAAGCGGAATGGCGCAAGCCATCCGGTATCGGCGTTGGTGCGGTGCCGGCAGCCAGGAGATAGGCCGCATCGACCTGGGCCTGATAGGCAAAAGCCGACAGATTCGCCATGTAGGTGTTGACCGAGACTGTCCCTTGAAAATCGCCCCACCAGGCCGACTGCTCCGCCGCCAGCGCAGCACGGAACTGCGCCCAAGCATTCGCCGGGTCATTGCTAGGCACGTCCGCCGCATTT
>JANXOJ010000311.1 GCA_025353625.1 Planctomycetota bacterium
GGCCAGCACGTCGGTCGCCCCGTAGATTTCGCGGCAGATGATGCCGACTTTCTGCCAGAGCGTGCAGGTGTCGGGGTAGAGCAGCGAGAAATCGGTCTTCGTCCGTTCGACCACTTCAACCACCGCACGGGCCAGTTCTTCGGCCCCCTTTCCGCCGTGCCGCCAATGTTCGGCGCGAACGATTTTAACCGACAGGTAGGCACACTTGTCCCGAATGGACTGGATTTCCGCATCGGTGTCGGTGGCAAAATGATTGATTGCCACGACGACCGGCAGTCCGAAGCGGTGGATGTTCTCGATATGCTTCTTCAAGTTCTCGACGCCTTTGTCGACCGCTTCGACATTGGGCGTGCCAAGTTCCTTCAGGGGCACGCCGCCGTGCAGTTTCAACGCGCGTACGGTCGCCACGATCACAACCGCATCGGGCCGGATGCCCGCCTTGCGGCACTTGATATTCATAAACTTTTCCGCACCCAGGTCGGCACCAAAGCCGGCCTCGGTCACGGTATATTCGGAAAGCCGCATGGAAAGCTTCGTCGCCAGCACGCTATTGCATCCGTGGGCGATATTGGCGAACGGCCCGCCGTGGATGAAGGCCGGGTTCCCTTCCAACGTCTGCACCAGGTTCGGCTTAATCGCCTCTTTGAGCAGGACGGTCATCGAGCCGTGGGCTTTCAGGTCGGCGGCCGTCACCGGCTTTTTGTCGCGGGTATAGGCGACGATGATGCGGCCCAGCCGTTCGCGGAGTTCGGCCAGCGATTCGCTCAGGCAAAAACAGGCCATGACTTCCGAGGCGACCGTGATATCGAATCCGCTTTCGCGCGGGAAGGAATTATTCGCGCCGCCCAGGCCGACGATGATATTCCGCAACGAGCGGTCGTTCATATCGACCGCACGCCTCCAGACGATCCGCCGTAAGTCGATCCCCAAGGCATTGCCGTGGTGGATGTGGTTATCGAGCATCGCGGCCAGCAGATTGTGGGCCAGCTCGATGGCATGAAAATCGCCGGTGAAATGGAGATTGATATCCTCCATTGGGATCACCTGCGAATACCCGCCGCCCGCCGCGCCACCCTTCATGCCGAAGCAAGGCCCCAGCGACGGTTCACGCAAACAAACGGTCGCCCGCTTGCCGATATAGTTCAAGCCATCGCACAGCCCAATGCTCGTGGTCGTCTTACCCTCGCCGGCGGGCGTCGGCGTGATGGCCGTCACCAGCACCAACTTGCCGGTCGGCGAGTCCTTGAGCCGCTGGAATAGATCGAGCGAAATCTTCGCCTTGTACTTGCCAAAATGCTCGATGTCCGCATTGGCAATGCCGAGTTTTTCCGCAATGCGTTCAATCGGGCGGATTTCCGCCTTTCGGGCGATATCAATATCCGGCGGCAAAGGACGCGATGAATTGGGCATGGGGGACGCACTTAGAATAGGAACTGTAGAGACTGGCCCGAATCTACCGACACCGCATTCTCTACGAAATCAAAGCACTTTGCCACACAGCAACTTCGTGAATCATCGTCAAACCAACACAATTGCCACACGGCGAAATCGGGAAAATTGCTCTCCGTCACTGCGCAGCGTGCGGATTTTCCGGAAAGTTCCCCGTGTGACACGGGGCAAATCTTTATGCCAGAACAGGCTGCTAGGTTCTGGAATTGTTGTATAACGATTTCCCTTCCTGCTGGAACTGTCTAGGATTGTTCCGGTCAACTGAACTTCCTACTTGCGGTGGCCAACGGCCACATTGATGAAGTTCTTGCCAGCTCCGCCATCGGCAAAATCGTTGGCCCCGACGTAGATGATATCGTCGCCATCGTCGCCAACAACGGAATCGTGTTCGCCGAAGTAGCCGACGCCGCCGTTCCTGCCGCCGGAATAGCTTTCTTTGTCGCCGTAGAGCGTGTCGTTGCCGGCTCCGCCGTGGATGTCGTCGCTGCCGAGTCCGCCGTCGATGGTGTCGTTGCCGTCTTGGCCGTAGAGCGAATCGTTCCCGGCTCCGCCGGCGATGAAGTCGTTACCGGTGCCGCCGTATACCAAGTCGTTGCCGTCGCCTGCGGCGATGAAGTCGTTGCCGTCGCCGCCAAGGATGATGTCGTTGCCCGCTCCGGTATGTATGGTGTCGTTACCGGCACCTGCGTCAACGTAATTATTTCCATCGCCGGCATCAATGATGTCGCCGCCTGTCCCGGCACGGATTACGTCGTTGCCCGTGCCGGCGTTCACGGTATTGTAACCGTTGCCGGCATCGATGACGTTATCGCCGTTTCCAGCGTCAATGGTGTCGTTGCCTTCACCGCCGTAGATGTAGTCCGAGGCAGTGCCACCATAAAGTTGATCGTCGCCCGCTCCACCGTTGATTACGTCGCCAAAGTTGCCGCCGACGACGGTGTCGTTGCCGTCATCGCCGTTGAGCGTGTTTTGGCCGTCGCCGCCGAAAATCTGATCGTTGCCCGCACCGCCGGAGATCGTGTCGTTGCCGCCGGAGCCTTGCAGGATATCGTCGCCTTCGTCTCCGTAGAGGGTATCGTTGCCATCCTGGCCGTAGATCGTATCGTTTCCGGCCCCGCCGTGGGCGATATCGTTGTTTGGCCCGAGAACTAGATAGTCGTTGCCATCGTCGCCATAGAACGTGTTGACTCCGGTGCCGCCATACAGGGTGTCGTTGCCTGCTCCGCCGTGGGCTTCGCAGTTAATTTCGGTGGCGTTGTTGAAGTAGTCGTCGCCGCCGTAGCCTTGGAAGATGATGTTTCGGACGTATTGCGTCATTTTCACATTGTCCGCATAACGCGGGAAGCGTTGCGTAAACGATTGTCCGCCCTCGGTGATGGAGGCAACGACCTCATCGTCGAACGGATTGGTATTGTTGTGGGTATCGATTCTCACCGACGCCGTGTTTGCACCATTGTCGCCGAGAAGCGTAAGCGTTCGCGATGCTGCATCGTAAGATATCGGAGCGGGCAGATCGGGTCCGACCGAAATTGGCAGGTTGGCAACCGTGGCAGCTGAAGCGATGGGATTTGCCGAAAGCATTTGGCGGCCGTCAAGATTTTCAAAGGTAAGCGTGCGGCTGCGGAGCGACTTGTTGGCCACTGATTTGCGAGGCGTTCGTCGGCAGGAGAAAAACATTGCGATTGTCCTTCGTTTTAAGTGGTTTGAGATCGCGGCCGTGGGTCGCTTGTCCCCCCAGCCATCACCTCATACGAGACAAAGCAGCGGGTGTTACAGAAAATCCACGTAGAAAACAGGAACTGAGCGGGCTTATAAGTGCTGGAAACCCGGCACTATCTTTGCGGATAGCGTTGGCGTTACGCTTTACACGGCACCCAGGGAAAGATTCGAGAAGCTGGGTGTGGGGAGCAGCATAAACA
>JANXOJ010000321.1 GCA_025353625.1 Planctomycetota bacterium
GGCGATGCGGCCTTTGGCCTGGGGCTGCCGCTGAGTGAAGTTCAACTCGCCGAGATTCGCCTCCATTGCCGGATGCTGGCCGCAACGAACGAGTTCGCCATCAACGGCCACGAGAACCGCGTGTCGTACGTTGTCGGCAGCGGGCATGCCTATCTGGCCGCAGCCTCCAAGGGACGCAGCGCAAGCGCCGCGCTCGTCGGCGAAGTGCAAACTTGGCTCGACGATTTCGTCCGCACGAATCGTTGGCACCATCGGCAGCAGGAAATACTCCGCCGCAAGGACCGCGACGGCGAATGTTTTCTGCGGCTCTTCCCGGCTGCGGACGGCATCCTGCGGGTGCGCTTCGTCGAGCCGGACCAAGTGAAGACGCCGCCCGAGTATGCCGCCGATCCGGCCGCGCGGATGGGCATTCAAACCGACCCGGCCGATGTGGAAACCGTGCTGGCCTATTGGATCGACGGCCGCCTGGTCGATGCCCAAGTGATTCAACACCGCAAGGCGAATGTCGATGCCAACGTGCGGCGCGGCTTGCCGCTGTTCTATGCCGTGCGAAAGAACCTGCGGCGGGCGGAGAAGCTGTTGCGGAACATGAGCGCCGTCGCCCAGATTCAATCGGCGATTGCCTTGATTCGCAAGCATCAATCGGCCGGCGCAGCGATCGATCAGTTCGTTCGCAATCAAACGACCGTTGCTTCGCCCAGCCAACCGGCCGGCGTGCAGCGTTACGCCCCCGGCACAATCCTCGACGCCTCGGCGGGCATCGACTATCAATTCCCGGCCGCCGCCCTCGACGCAGCCCGCTATGTAACGGTGCTGCAAGCCGAGCTTCGCGCGGTTGCCAGCCGCTTGGTCATGCCGGAATTCATGCTCACAAGCGATGCCAGCAACGCCAATTACAGTTCGACGATGGTAGCCGAAGGCCCGGCGGTGAAGATGTTCCAGCGGTTGCAACAGGAGATGATTGAAGACGACCTCGCGCTGCTCGACCGCGCCGTATCGCACGCTGTCGCCGTGGGTCGCCTGCCCGTTGAATCGATCGGCTCCGTCGCGATTCGCGCCATCGCCCCGACGGTAGCGGTCCAAGACCGCCTCCGCGACGCCCAAGCCGACCAAATCCTCGTCCGCAACGGTGCCATGTCGGCAGCCACGATGGCCATGCGGCACGGATTGGATCCGCAGGAAGAGGAGGTGGGACAATGAGGCGGTGCGTTCCCCCGTCGCGGAGCGACGGAAATCGAATTCGGCCAGATGCCTATTCGATCCCCGCGCTCAAACTGCGTTGGGACCAGATACTTTCCCTATTGGTCCTGGGCGTATTTTACGCCGTGCGGTTATTTCGCCCGATTCGGCGGTTTGAGGCGAATGTTGGGCGTATTTGACCGCCACGCGCACTACCCGTGAATTCTTGCTGCAACCATGAATTCTTGTTGCAACCATGAATTTTGGCGATATACTTCAGTTATGAATAAATTGAACCACGATCCCTGGTGGCAAGAGCACTTTTTTCCGCAAGCGGGAGGCAAGCCGTGCGATTACATCGCCCGCGACGGCAAAACTTTGATTGCAGTCCAAGAATCGCCACAGGGAACTCGGGGGTTGTATAACGAGGCAATGCAACTCGCCCTGTCGTTGGCCAATCGGCCCGAAATCGAGCGGGCGTGCCTCGTGCTACTGGTTTCTCGGCTTTCGATGGAGCGCGTACAGCGCGAGTGGACGAGTATCAAAGGCGTACTTCAACCCGATGTTGCTCGACGGCTTTCGCTGGCAGCCATCGGAAAAACGGACTGGTGGGTGGAACCTAACGAGGAGCTCGTTCGTCGAATCGCGAAAGTATTTCAAGCGACCAAGGACGGTGGTTTCGATGCCACCGCGACCATTGTCAAACCGCGCGCCAAGCAAAAGCACTTGGAAGTTCTGAAGGTGCTAATAGGCCGATGGTTGCTGCGAGAGGGAAGCATCCCTGTCGGTAAGTTGGCCGAACAGGTTGGCTGTGCGTACTCCACGGTCAAAGAGGCTTTGGACCAACTCAGACAGCGTAAAGTCATCGTTCGGAACTCCGATCGATCCGTAGAGCTTGCTAAGTTCCCAATGAGTTCCTGGAGCGAGATGCTCGTTCTTTCCAGGAACTTGCGGCAAACGTTCCGCTACCGGGATGCCTCGGGGGAAAAACCAGACCCCAAAAGGCTCCTGGAGCGACTTGAACGACTACGCCCATTGCGGGTAGCCGTGGGCGGCGCGGTCGCGGCGCGCCATTGGCAGGCCGACTTCGACCTGCATGGGATACCTCGAATCGATCTGTTATTGCATGCGCCTGGAGCGAGCGTCGATCTCGAATTTGTCGGTAAACTCGATCCGGCTTTGCAACGAACTCAGGACGACAATGAATCGCCGACACTCGTGATTCGGTTATTGCAGAGGGCGGAACCGCTCTTTCAACCGGTGCCTGGCACGAGCTTGCCCATTGCCGATCCGGTGGAGACCGCACTCGACTTGAACGATCTCGGTTTGAGCGCACAAGCAAATCAACTGTTCGCGCACTTCCGACCGGAGATTCGTCTGCGATGACGAAGCTCGATCCAACTGCATTGTTCGAGCGTCTTGCCGCCGACATTCCCGGCGACTTGCACGCCAATCTCTTCGTTACCGGCAGCCTCGCCGCTGCGTATCATTTCCAAGCCCAATTGGAGGGAAGGGCCATTAACACAAAGGACGCCGATCTCGTCGTCCACCCGGCGGGAAACATCGATTCGTGCCTCCAAGTGGCGGGAAGACTGATATATCTAGGATGGACTCGCACGACGGAGTGTTACGCTAGCCCCAAGGCCAATCCGACGGAAGAGCTTCGAGCCGTTCGACTTTATCCTCCCGGCTCGCACGACTACTTCATTGAGTTCCTCGGTTTGCCGGAATCGGGGCAACAGCAGGCCAAACGTTGGATGCCGGTTCGGCTGGACGATGGTTGGTACGGACTGCCGAGCTTTCGTTTTCTAGGCGTGACCTGCCTTGGCAGACTCGCATCGAGAGTCGGTTTGGAGTATGCTTCGCCAGCCATGATGTCGCTTGCCAATTTACTTTCTCATCCCAAGGTCGGCACGGAGAGAATCGAATCGGGGCCGATGTTGGGTGCCTTGCGTGCCGCGAAAGACCTCGGGCGCGTCGTCGCACTAGCAAGGCTGACCGGACGCGACGAGACGGAACGTTGGCTGCCTCAATGGCGGGCAGCGATGGAATCGTGTTTTCCCACCGAATGGAAAAGACTCGCGCTGCGCCTTGGGGACGGCCTGAAGGAATTACTCGGTGATGCCGATGCTTTGGAAGATGCTTGGAAGACGACTGACATTGGACTATTGAACGGGATGGGAGTCGCGCCGACGATGTTGCGGGCGACGGGCGAACGTCTTCATTTGGACCTAATCGCTCCGCTAACGAAACTGGCGCGGGTCGGATAGCCGTACTCCGGCATTCCATCCAACATGCCGGTATCGCGCCGCGACGAAAACCAACGTCCCGGCGAATACGGACGCCGTTGAACCAGGAGAACTGCAAAGTCAGCGAGTGCCGATAAATCCGAGTTGATGGAGGACGGTGAGGGGGGCCCACTGGACGAGTTCGGCCGTG
>JANXOJ010000337.1 GCA_025353625.1 Planctomycetota bacterium
GACGCCGAAACCGGTCGTCACCGCACAACCGAACAGGGCGGCGATTTCAAGATCGAAGTCGGGCGGAATCGTCGTCGTGCGATTTTCGGAGATAATCGCGTACTCGTTAAACGTCGTGACCCAACCGGCGTTGACGCGGCCAAGCTTGGATCCATAGACGGGCGCGGTCGATTCCAGGCCGGAACCTTTCCGCCAATGCAGCACGACCTTGTCGCCCGGCTTGACGGTACGAACGCCTTCGCCGACTTCCACCACGATGCCGCCCCCCTCGTGGCCCAGAAGGTGCGGCAGGAATCGATCCGGGCCTTTCACGCCGTCGATCTCGCCAAGTTGCGAACCGCAAATGCCGCTCGTAAGCACCTTCACCAACACCTGCCCCATCGCCGGGCGAGGAACCTCGATTTCCTCAATGACCAACGGGGCTTTCTGCTCGACCAGGATTGCGGCTAATGATTTCATGTATGCAACGTTTCTTGGTGGGCCGGCACAGCGCTCTCTCCACCCCACCTTACTGAGCTATTCAAAGTAAATGAACGAATGATCGCCGGTGTAACCGGTTTGGTCGAACCACCATTGCCACTCTTGCGGCGTGCAGAACATCTCGCAGGTGAACTGCCAATACATGAGGTTGACCTTCTCTTCCTCGGTGCGGTACGACTCGACGCAGATGTATTGATTCTTTCTGCCGACGCGGACGATTTCCTTGAGGGCCTTGTGCAGGTCGAAGCAATAGAGATTGTGCAAGGTGTTGATGCTGATGACGAGGTCGAAGCTTTTATCGGCAAAGGGCAACTCGGCGGCACTGCTGACTTTGAGGTGCGGCTTGACTTCGTCTTTGGCGTTCTCGATGGCATAGCCGGAGACATCGATGCCGACGACTTCCACGCCCGGCACGGCCTGGAGGAAGTCGTGGAGAATGAACCCCTTGCCGCAACCGACGTCGAGAATGCGGTCGCCCGGCTTGATGCCGTAATGCGCGATCATGGCGTCGGCCACCTTCCGCCAGCGGCCGTCGTATTTGTAGCCGCCGTAGCCGGTCTTGCGGTCGCCATCCCAGTAGTCAACGTCCCACTTCTTGGCCAGCTTGGCCGCTTCGGCTTTGGGGAACTCCGTAACGCGCGCAACGTAGTCGCGTTTGGTGCTCTTGTGAACCCCGGAAAGAAAATCGACATAGGCCATAAATATTTGCTCCTCAAACCTCGATGCGTTGCAAAGCGCGATGGACTTTTTCAAGTTGCGACTGCTTGCGAGTTTCCTGCTCGGCAATGTCTTGGTCGCCGGCGTCCTGGGCGAAACTTCGCCGTTGGCGGCCGACGGGCAGGAACTCATTGAGCATAATGCAGCACCATTTTAGTCGATAAACGCTCAACAACAAGGATATCCGCCGAGCGTGAAATTGCGGGTCGGAAAGCCCGGAAATGGCGGCTTGCGCGAACTTTTCCGCGAATTCCGGCGGAAGCGGCAGTTTGGGCTGGCAGAGAAAATCGCAAACCGTCTTGGCCGGGTCGTCCCAACCGGCATACTCAAAATCGACGAACCGCAGTCGGCCATCGTCGGCTCGGATGGTATTGTGGTAGCCAAAGTCGGAGGGCGAAAGGCAGCGATCGTTGTCGCTCAGCGGCTCGTTCATCGCCAAACCGAGCGCGGCCGCTTGTCGTACGACGCGCTCATTCACACGCTGCCATGTGGGATGGAGTTGCCGTCGGACGATTTCGGCCGCCTGCGCGCCCAGCGGTGATGCCGCATCGATTTGATCCAGGCGGTCAACTCGCTTCGAGACGCAGGCCAGATGCTCGGAGAGCGTGAAACAAGCCTCCGAACCGTGCGGCAAGGCTTGGGCATCGACCGCCGATTTATGCCGATTGAGATCCTCGAAGAAAGCGATTGCTTGATGCACTTCACCCGTGCCGATTTCTTCGGCAGCAAGCGCGCGGCCGCGAATGAATTCGTAAAGCCCCAGATGATTGCGGTCGTCGCGCGCGATCGGTTGCGGGATGCAGCGCAGCCCGTGGTCCCAGGCAAATCGCGAGAACGAGAACTCCGTGCCGAGCCGGTCGCGGGGATCGTCGGCGTGATGAAAGTAGGCTTTGAGCAGGAATCGCGATTCGCCCGCATCGATGCGATAGACGCGATTGTTGCCTCCGCCGGGCAAGTGCGTCACGGCGCACTCCGCCGATATTCCGGCCTGGGCCAAAAGTGCCGCGATGTCGGTGGTGTTTGGGGCTTCGCGCACGAAATCAAGCCCCCTTGCCGAGAAGGGACTTTTCCATCGCCGACCACGAGGCAATGCGGCGGAACTTCGTACATTCCGAGTGCAGGCCGTTGGGATCGAAAAGTATCTTTTCAATGCCGACCGCAAAGTTCGGCTCGTCGAGGAACTCGGGCAGGTCGTCGATGAAGTGCGTGCAGCCGACGGCGTTGATCCGCGCGACCTTGCCCTGCTTCGATTCCTCAAAAAAGATATGGTCGTCCGCAAGGCCAATCCGTGCCGGATCGTTGAAACCGTGTACGACCAGGAAATCGCGTGCCGCTTGGTGCAGGTCGTAGCGTTCGCCGAGATAGGGGTGGCGCGTGCGGTGGCTGACGATGAACAGTTCCTGGCCGATCTGGTGGCAGCGGTTGAAGAATTCAACCACGCCTGGAAACAATCGAGCTTCGCACATGCCGGGGCCGTACGTGTAACCTTGCAACTCGGTAAAGCGATCCTCCCGGCCGATTTGGCGGAGATGATCGCGCACGGCGTTCTTGGCTTGGCCGATATCGTGCGGCACGAGCCCCTTATCGAGGGCCAGCTTGCGGAAGAGGCCGTCGTAGCAAACGATCGTATTGTCGAAATCGACGCCAATAACCACCGTCAAAACCTCAAGCCTGTTTGGCGGCCCGGTAGGCGCGATGGATCTCTTGCGAAATTACCTCCGGCGTCAGGCCGAAGCGTTTGCGGAGGTATTTTTGACCGCCGGTCTCGGGTAAGAACAGGTCGGGTGTGCCGAACGACATCAGCCGCGCGGTTGTGCGCGCCTCCCGTGCGGCGGCCCATTCGGCCACGGCACTGCCCAGCCCGCCAATCCGGCTATGTTCCTCGACGACGGCCACAATTGCAAACCGCGAAAGCACCTCGCAAAGCAGTTCTCCATCGAGCGGCTTGGGGGTGTGCATACTGACGACCTTGGCCGAAACGCCAAGACCTTCCAGCAGCGCGGCCGTTTCCAGCGAAGTTG
The DNA here is from genome assembly GCA_025353625.1 of Planctomycetota bacterium. GTDB lineage: Bacteria > Planctomycetota > Planctomycetia > Pirellulales > Thermoguttaceae > JANXQG01. The sequence continues at coordinate 3,219 of JANXOJ010000337.1, forward strand.
CCACCATATTGCCCAGGCCGAGAATGCAAACGTCGCTCCCTTCGCGAACCGTCAGCCCGCGGCCAATAACCATCGCGGGCCGTTCTTTGTGGACGATCGGTTCGCCCTTCTTCCCTAGGCGAAGGTAAACCGGCCCGTCGATCTTGAGGATGGCGACGAGGGCCGCGCGAACTTCTTCCACGTCGGCGGGACAGACGACGGTCATGTTCGGAATCGCGCGGAGAAAGGCGACATCTTCCACGCTATGGTGCGTCGGCCCCAGCGAGGCATACGATAGCCCGCTGCCCGTGCCGACGATGGTGACCGGCAGGTTGTGGTAGCAAACGTCGATGCGAATTTGCTCCATCACGCGGGTCGTGCCGAAGGGAGTGATGGTATAGGTAAACGGCTTGAGGCCGCACATGGCCAAGCCGGCGGCCATGCCGGTCATGTTGCCTTCCGCGACGCCGCAATTATAAAAGCGGCTCGGATGATGCTCCTTGAAGGCATCGAAGAGGCGGTTGCCGATATCGCCGGAGAGCAGCACGATGCGGTCGTCGGTCGAGGCCAGTTCGGTGATGGTGGCGGCGAATGCGTTTCTCATGCTAGCCCCAACTCCTTGCGCGCGGCCAATAGTTCGTCGGCGTTGGGCGTGCGATAGTGCCAGTTGTTGTCGTCCTCCATGAACGAGACGCCTCTTCCTTTGACGGTGTGCGCGATGATGGCCAACGGCTTGCCGGAACCGTCGGGGATTTTTTCCAACGCTTTCAGCAGCGCGGGGATATCGTGGCCGTCCAACTCGCGGGTGGACCAGCCAAAGGCTCGCCACTTGTCGACCAAGGGTCCAAGGGCCATGACTTCGTCGCTGCGTCCGGTGGCCTGCCACTTGTTGTAGTCGATCGCCACGGCAACGGTTTCAAGCTTTTGCGCGGCCGCGAAAAGTGCCGCTTCCCATACGGTGCCTTCTTCGCACTCGCCATCGCTCATCAAGACGACGCTGCGATAGTCTAGGCCGTGTATGCGACCGGCAAGGGCCATCCCCAGTGCCAGCGGCAGCCCGTGGCCCAACGAACCCGTCGATGCCTCGACCCCTGCGGCGCAGCGAAGGCAGGGATGCTCGGCGAAGTGCCCGCCGTCCGTGTTGTAGGTGTCGAGAAGTTCGCGTTCAAAAAAACCGCGATAGGCAAGGGCCGTGTAGAGCGTCGTCGCCGCGTGGCCCTTGCTCAAGATGAAGCGGTCGCGGGCCGGATCCCACGGGTTTTGCGGATCGACGCGCAAGATCCCCCAGTAGGCCGCCACCACGATATCGACGCAGGAGAGCGACGAACCTAAGTGCGGCGTCTTCTTGTCGTGCGACATCTGGATCACCTGCCCGCGAATTTCACGCGCAAGTGTTCGCATTTTTTCCAAGCTGACGGTCATTGGCCGACATTACTCCTTGTGAATGTATTGGTCGGGCATGGCGCGGAGCCGGTCGAGGTTTTTCTTCATCCACTCAACCGTATCGCGGATTACGTCGCTCAGGGACAGTTTCGGCGACCAGCCCAACTCGGTGCGGGCCTTGGTGCTATCGAGCAGATAGGCGGCATCCTGCCCCAGCCGGGCGGGAGTGACTTCCACGCAATCGTCGAATTGGACCCCTAATTGGCGACAGATTTCTTCCACCAAGGCGCGGATCGATTCGCGCTGATCGGTCGATAGGTGATAGATGCCGCCCGAGGCGCCGTTGCGGCAAATGCGGATCGTAGCGTCGGCCACGTCGCGAATGTGGATGAACGAGCGGACGCTGGTGCCGCCTCCTTCCAGCCGCAACTTCTGGCCGGTGAGCACGCAGAGAACCGTCTTCGGTATGATGCGATAGAGGGCTTGGCCGGGGCCGCAGACGTTCGCCGCGCGGGTGAAGGCGACGGGGAAGCTGTATGCCTTGTGGTAGGCGAGCAGGTTCATGTCGCACGCGGCCTTCGAGATGGCATAGGGCGTGCTGGGGTTGAAGGGGGCGTCTTCGCGGATCACGCCACTCGTGTTGCCGTAGACTTCCGGCGTCGATGCCTGGACGAACCGCTTGAGGAACTTGCACTTTCGCAGCCGCTCGTGCAGCCGGATCATGGCGATCGTATTGGTTTGATACCAATGCTCCGGGTTCTGCCAGCTTTGGGCCACCATGCCTTGTGCGGCAAAGTTGATAACGTAGTCCGGCTGGAAGTCGTGCAGGGTGGCATCCATGCCGTCGATATCGCGATTCAGGTCCAATTGGCGGAAGGTGAAGCGATCGTGCGCCATCCACTTGTACGGCAGAAAAACGGAATCGGCCTCGGCCGAGCGGCTCGTACCGACGACCTCCGCACCCGTCTCCAAGATGCTGGCGATCACGCTCGCGGCCGAAAAGCAATTGCTGCCGATGATGAGGTATTTTTCGTTGGGCATATTGCTTACTTCAATTGTATGGCCTTCATCTTGCGGATGTTGTAATACTCGATGCTGTTGAGCGAATCGGGCAGCTTGCCGGCGCGAAACGCGGCAATCAAATCCCGTGCCGCGTCTTCAATCGTACGCTTCGCCGCGAAACCGAGTACCTTCTGAATCTTTTCCGAGTTGATGTGGTAGGAGCGTTTATCGTCCGAAGGCGTCGTGACGATTTCGATTTCTTTTTTCTCCGGCATTTCCTTTTTCACGACTTCGCGAACGATTGTCGCCGTGTCGGAAACGCTATAGTTCTGGTAGGCGGCGTTGAATATCTGCCCGGCCACTTGCGACTCGGGGGCTTCCAGCAGCAGGGCGTAAAGGTCGATCATGTCCTGCATGTGCAAATTGGGCCGCATCTGCGTGCCGCCAAAAACGGTAATCTTGCCGGAGTTTACGGCATGATTGGTGAGGATGTTGACCGTGAGGTCTAATCGCTGCCGCGGCGAGTGGCCGCAAATCGTTGCCGGACGGACGATGATGGGAATGAACGTCGCGGTCTGCTCGGGCAGCAGCACCTGCTCGCACATGGCCTTGTATTTATTGTAGAGCGAGATCGGCACCAAGGGATGCTCTTCGGTCACGTTGGGTGAATCGCTGACGCCGTAAACGCTGCCGGAACTGGCAAAGATGAACCGCCGCACGCCGGCTTCCTTGCAAGTCTCGATCAGCGGCCCAAACGATTCGTAATTGACGGTATGGCTCAGTTCACCATCGAGCTCGACACTGGGGTCGTTGGAAATGCACGCCAAGTGGATGACATCGCTGCAACCTTGGACGGCCGTCCGCACGGCTTCGACATCGCGAACATCGCCTTTGAGCTGCGTCAGGCCGGGATGGCCCTCGACGCAATGCAGAGCCTTCTCGCCGTAAATGTAGAGATCGAGGACGCTGACTTGGTAGCCTAGCTCCAGGAGTTTGGGCACCAGCACGGCACCCACATATCCTGCGCCGCCGGGTATAAAAATTCGTCCGCGTTTTTTGTTTTCCATGTGCAATTCCCGTTGTTATTGCGTTGAAATCCAATGGTCGTACGATAGTAGCGTATCGATATGCTTCATCAGGCTTTCGGGCGTAACCACATTGCGATTGCCGACCGTTTCGACCGCTTGTGCGCCGACGGCATTGCCGATGAACCCAACGAGTTCCAGCGGTACATCCTTGGCCGCGCCGAGCGAGGCAATGGCCAGCAAGGCATCGCCCGCGCCAACGCGATCGACGATGCGTTGCGTGAACGACGGCAACGCGGCAAATCCGTGCTTTTGATGATAGCAGAGGGCGCCCATGCGCCCGCGCGTGACGAGCGTTTGCTTGCAGGAGAGCCGTTCGGCCGTTTCGGCGGTGATCAGACGAATGTCTTTGGTGCGATTGCGGACCTCGAGGCGAAGCTCCTTCTCGCTGAGGCAGAGGAAGTCGGCGCGGCGGTATTTGGAAGGGCTGTTGAAACCCTGGTTGGCGGCATTGGTTTGCGTATTGATTGCCAGGAAGCGGTCGCTCTTGCAAAGCAACTCGATAATTTCCGGGGTCATCATGCCGTGGCCATAGTCGGTGACGACGACCGCATCGTATTGCGGCAGAAGCGCCTCAAGCCGTTTATATAATGCCTGGTTGACCGCCTCCGGAATGTCCTGGTCCATGAAATAGACCTCGAACAGTTTCTGGAACGGATAGGTTTCCACCATCCGACGCTTGACGATCGTTCGTCCGCCAGCCATATAAAGGAACGAGGCGTCGATCTTGGGATTGAGCTTCTCGCGAATGAACTCTTCGTGCGAATCCTTGGCACCCAAGAGCGAGAGCATGCCAATCCGGTCGCAAAACGGGGCCGCCTGATTGGCCGTTGCCAAAACACCGCCCGCGAACTTTTCGTCGGAAAGATAACGCACGGCTAGCACCGGCTCCTTGCCCGACTTGCCGATCGATTCGCAATACTGGTACTCGTCGATAATCGTTTCGCCGATGAAGAGGACCGACGTCTTGCGGCCGGTCTCCAGGGCGGCATCGATATCCTCGCGGGAATATCGCGAACAGAATGAACCGAGGAATTCGCTTGCCTCCGGCGAGATGGCGGGCGATGAATGGTGGATCAGCTTCACGCCCTTGAAATCCGTGGCAGCCAACGCCACAAAGCGGCCACCCAGTGCCCGCACAACGGCCTCCTCGGCCTCGCGCGTCTTGCGGTAGTCGCTGTCGCGGTCGCTCTCTTCCCAGGGAACATAGATATCGGGCCGCACCGATTGAATCGCATCCGGCCCCAGCGGGCTGCGGCTCACGACCACGTAGTCAATACAGGCAATCGCAGCGAGTGCCTCGGCACGTAGATTCTGATCGAACAGAGGCCGCCGGATTCCACCGCTGCCGTCGCCGTCGGGTGCGATCGAGACCACCAATACCCCGCCGAGTTGCTTGGCCTGCTGCAAATGACGCACGGCTCCGATATGCAGCAGTTCAAACGTTCCGTGGGTATGCACCACCGTGCAGCCTTCGGCCCGCCGAGTCGCCAAGATACCCTGGATATCATCGAGGGTCCGAATTTTTTCTGTCCGAGAGTTCACGCTGATTTTGATGAGTGCGGCGGCTTGAATTGCGAATTCATCAATACTACCATAAAATCGCTCCGGAAACAGTAGGCGATCGTCTGATGGGATGGCTCGTGGTGCCGGCTATAGCTGGAAATTACGGTTCCGCAATCGCAGGCACAGCGTTGCGGTAGTGATTGGCGCGGTGGTAAGGATTGTGCAAGCAACCCACCGGCGGGATATAATTGGGGTTCATCCGCCTGAAGCGTGCGCAACGCTTTCACTGCGAACCCGGAGGGATGCATAAGCGAGGCGGGGTGCCCGCTTCGACCCTGGAGGGGTCTTCAGCAATTAGCCGGTGGTAAGCGCAGCACCACCACCGGTTTCGATGCACGATACAACCTTCCGACCCCGGAGGGGGTCGAAGCGCGGCTGCGACCCCCTCCGGGGTCGGAAGGCACGCCCGAACCGCTAACCCCGGGTGCGCTGCGCGACCCGGGGCTAATCGCTTATATCCCTCCGGGATTGGCTATTGACCCCGTTTTCTGCGGGGATAAAGTGGCAGTATAGCTGGGGACCATTCTCGGAAGCAGCCACCATTGGACACTGGACTTATGCCTCGAAAATCCGCAGGCCAATGGCCCGCGCATTCTTGAGCCAGTTGAACCATAATTGGTGTGGAATGGTTGTATTCGCGCAGGTCGCCCGTTAATATATGGCTGTGCCGAGTCGCCGGCGCATGGA
>JANXOJ010000344.1 GCA_025353625.1 Planctomycetota bacterium
TATGGTAAATAGACATCGAGACCTTCCTTGGTCGCAACACTTTACCGGAGTGAAGTAAATTCGAGGCAGATTACTTCGTGGGGCAGGTTTTTAACCTACCGCTTTCAACATCTTTCTGGATTCAAAAACTACGGATAAATAAGGACTTACGACGATTTGACGACGAAAAACTGGTATTGATCTAGCCCGACTGTTAACATGCGCATCGGTGCTGTTGAAAACACGTGGGGAAATGCGACTTTTCGGTTGTCAAAGATGTTGAAAGCGGTAGGTTTTTAACCTGCCTGAATTCTGGGCAGGTTGAAAACCTGCCCCACGAATACACATTTGCACTCCGCTAATAAGATACAGACTTTACAATTCGCCTGCACCGGATATTGCAAGCGCGACGCCCGCACCATAAGCTGTTCTTGGACGGAAACTTAGCTTCCGCGTCGGGCATCGTAGGATCATTTCAACTGGCACACCTTGACATGCCAACGATTCAAACTGCGATGAAACGCCACCTTGTGGTCGCCAATCTCTGCATTTTATTGTGGCCGCTCGTTGCTGCGGCCGAGACGTTCGACCACTTCTGCGACACTTTCGCTGCCGCATGGATGCAAGCCGATCCCCAGGAGGCGACCTCTCTACAGTATTTCCGAGGCGTCGAACAAGACGCACTCGACCGTCGGCTTACGTCCATCGCCGTCGAAGCTCGCACGGCCCGAGTGGCCGTCGCGCGACGGGGCCTCGGCGAACTGAAAGGGTTTGATCGCGCCCGCCTCAACTCCACGCAACGGGTTTCCGCCGCCATGCTCCAATGGCAACTCGATGAAATCGTACTTAGGGAGCCCTTTGCCGACTACGCCTTCGTTTTTCAGCAACATAGTGGGCTGCAAGTACAGCTCGTCAATTTCCTCTCGCAGACGCACCCGATCCGCAATCGTCGCGACGTGGAGAACTACCTCGCACGGCTGGAGTTGGTCGCCGGTCAAATGGACGAAGGAATCGCGCAGGCCAGGCGGCGCGCCGCCCGTGGAATTCTGCCGCCGCGATTCATTCTCAACTCTACAATCGAGCAGCTCGATCGCTTTCTTGCGGCTGCTCCGAGGCAGAATGTTTTGGTCGCTTCACTCGACGCCAGAGCATCGAACGCGATAGACCTTTCCGCTGCCGACCTCGCGAAGTTCCTCGCGGCTGCCGAGCAGACGGTGGCGATGAAAATTGTTCCCGCCTTCCGTCGCACTCGCGAGCTGTTACGAGAGCAGTTGCCGCAGTCGTCGAGCGATGCGGGCCTTTGGCGTTTTGCGCATGGGGACTTAGCCTACGCACAAGCCCTGCGTCGATTCACCACGACCGACTACACCGCCGGCCAAATCCACGAATTGGGCCTGAAGGAGGTCGCCCGAATCGAGAAGCAAATGGGCGAACTATTCGATCGGCTCGGATACCGCGAGGGCAGCATTCAGAATCGCATGCGGAAGCTGGATTCGGAGTTACAGCCACTGTCCGAACCCGATCCACGACCGACGCTGCTTGCGAAATACGGAGAGATACTCCGCGACGCCGAAACGCGGGCCGCTTTAATTTTCGATTTGCGCCCCAAGGCCCCGGTTGTCGTGAAGCGAGAGCCTTTCATTACCGAAAAGAACGCGGCTGCCCACTATACTAGCCCGGCACCCGACGGCTCGCGCCCCGGCATCTTCTGGGTGCCGCTGCCGGGGCCGAAATTCCGAATTTCCGAGATGCGAACGCTCCTCTACCACGAGGCCGTGCCCGGCCATCACTTTCAACTCGCGATCCAGAACGAAATGGCCGGCCTGCCGCAATTCCGTCGCGACCGCGCGTTCGGGTCGATCTCCGCGCACAGTGAAGGCTGGGCACTTTATGCCGAACAGCTCGCCGCCGAATCGGGCTGGTATGAAGGCGACATCAAGGGCCATCTGGGCCAATTGAACGCCGAGCTTTTCCGTGCCCGGCGGCTCGTCGTCGACACCGGCCTACATGCGATGCACTGGACGCGCCGCCAAGCAATCGAATACGGCATCTCGGCCTCCGAGGTGGAACGCTATGTGGTCAGCCCCGGACAGGCCTGTTCCTACAAGATCGGCCAGTTACGAATTCTGGAACTGCGCGATAAAGCCCGGCATGCCCTCGGCGAGAAATTCTCCTTGAAGGAATTTCACAACCTCATACTCCGCACGGGCACGGTGCCGTTAGCCGTACTCGAACAAGTCGTCGACGATTACGCCAAAGAACGAGCCGAGCCGCCGGCTATCCGTGTTCCATGAAGAAAGGTGCCTCCAGCCGACAAGGCGAAAGTTGGGCAACTTGACGTTCTGTCGCGACAGTCCATGGAAATAGAGGATGCGGCAGCTTCCGTGGACTTTGCGGATTGCACAAGCTCGGTTGAATCCGCGAACGCTTTCATGTACTCCGTTTGCGGCCAACATTGCTGCCGTTCCATACGATAAAGCCGTTAGCGAAGCAATGCTCCGCACGTCATTCCGTGGGGTGGACGGCATGGAACTAAGTACGATTTTCGGCCTGATCGTCGGCGTTGCAGCGATGCTGGGCGTACTCGCGGTCGGCGAGACCCACTTCTCGGTGCTGCAATTGATCGATCTGCCCGCCCTGATTATGGTTTTCGGCGGGGCGATTTCCGTGGCCCTCGTTGGATTTCCCCTTAAGGATTTGGTCAATCTTTTTGCCATCCTCAAGAAGCCGTTCTTCACGAAGCCCAACGATCGTGTCGCCATCATCGACGAATTGGTGGAACTGGCCGATCGAGCGAAGAAGGAAGGCATGCTTGCCTTGGAGGCCAGGGCGTTTACAATTCGCGACCCGTTCACCGCTTTGGGGATTCAGCTTTTGGCGGACGAAACTCGCCCCGAACTGGTCGCGCAGATATTGAACGACGAAGTCGATGCACTAGCGACTCGGCATCGCGAAGCGAAACGGATCGTCGACTTGATCGGTCGCTGCGGGCCGGCCTTCGGCATGATCGCCACGTTGCTGGGCCTGGTACTGATGATGGGCAATCTGAAAAACCCGGATTCGATCGGGCCCTCGATGGCGATTGCCCTCATGGGAACATTTTACGGCATCGTCCTGGCGTACTTGGTCTGCATTCCGCTGGGTGAGAAGCTTCGCTTTATGAGCTGCGAGGAAGTCGAATCAAGACAAATCGTCATTCGCGGAATTCTTGCCATCCAGGCCGGCGACATGCCTCGCCTGGTACGGCAGAAACTCGACGCGTCGCTCCCGCCGCGTCTTCGCCTCCGAATATCGATTCACAGCGGCACGCAAGGTTTGCGAAGCGCGGTTCCTCCCGCACACTTTGCTTCGCGGAAAAATGATAGCCGCACCGCAAAGCAAAAGCCATGAAACGTCTACCCGATGAAAAACCTGACGGCGCACCGGAATGGATGGTGCCGTTTGCCGATATGCTCACCATCATGCTGGCATTCTTCGTCATCATGTTTTCGTTCGCGTCGGCGGAAGCTCGCAAAGGCAAACAATCCGCCCAACAGCAAGCCGCCGTCGAGTCGTTGCAGGGCCGCTTCGCAGCCGGCTGGAATCCATTCGCAAGTTGGACACTAACGCTTGGAAACAGATCGCTGCTCGGTGATCGCAAGGATACCTCCCTGTCGGCGGCGACGCCGAACGACCCGGAGGGCAATGTCAAGCAGCACAAGCAGGAACGGGCGAGGATTCGCGTACCGGGACAAGGGGAGCAAATTGTCGTTGGCGGAAGGGTGACGTACGGCGAATCGACCGCGCAACTTCCGCTGCCGCAAAGGGTGCATCTGCAAACGATCGCCGATGAATTGGCCGGCAAGCCGCAACAGATCGAAATCGTGGCCATTGCCTCGCAACATCGCCTACCGCCCGGCACCGCGTTCCGCGACCGCTGGGATCTCGCCTACGCCCGCTGCCGTCAAACGGCCGAATTGCTTGCGACCATGCAGGTTGAGCCGGATCGATTGCGTCTGACCGTTCTGCCCGCCAACGAATCGTTGTCGGAAAAGAACCCTCTTTTTCCGGATGCCGATACATCGGTACAAATCTATCTCAGCCGCACATCGCCGGCGCAATTGCGATAGATCGAGATCAACGCTGCCAGGAGTGAGTGGACGAACACCAGCTAGCGTCGGGCTGGAATGCCGGAAGATTAAGAACCAACTTTTCGGACAGCCTCTTACTCGCCAACGTATGGCAGCAGGGCCATGAAGCGAGCCCGCTTGATGGCGTCCGTCACGGAATGTTGGCTGACCGCCGTACAACCGCTCTTCCGCCGACTGATAATCTTACCTTGTCGATTGATGAGTTTCTTTAGCAATTCGAGGTTCTTGTAGTCGACGAACATCGGACGCGGACGTTCCCCGTTGACGAACAGGGGATCCTTTTTCTTGCCTCGGACTTTGGTCTTCGTACGACGCTTGCTAACGCGATTGACCTGAAGCTTACGTGCCATAGATTCAAAAAACAGGTAGATGGTTCCAATTGCTTTCACCCCGACCCCGGGCGATGTGGGAGCCCACGAGGTGAAACAGACCAGTCTACCAAATTCTGGTTTGGGGGCAAGGGGGGTAATAGACGATCACGAACTATAGGGGGTGTTCATGCACCCCACAGTGAGGCTTCGATTTCTTCAGTTTCCCGAAATCGACGCCTCGGCTAGAATAAGTCCCATGAGTGCCACAATTGAACGCCCGTCGTCGAGTCGTACCGTTATGCCACCCCCTTCGCCAGAGCCGGAAAAAAAACCTGGCAAAAGGTTTGCCAATCGCCGAATCGTTTTTGGCGGCGGTCTCCTGGCGATTATCGCCGTCGGCGTACTGCTGGCCAACATCCGCGACGACTACAACGGATCTCGGGCGTACGACTATCTCAAGCAGTTATGCGAACTCGGCCCGCGACCGAGTGATTCCGAGGCAATAACCGCCGCGCAGAAATTGCTTTCCGAGCATTTCACCAAACTTGGGGCGAAAGTCGAGCTCCAGAAATTCAAGGCCAAGTATCCGGCGGATGGCCCCGACGCGAAGAAGATCGGTCGGGAAGTGTCGATGGTCAATATCATTGTGCGATGGAATCCGGAGGCCAAGGAGCGGATCATGCTCTGCGGTCATTACGATTCGCTCCCCTTTCCGCTCCGCGATCCGGTCAACCCGCGCGGACGGTTTGTCGGGGCAAACGACAATGGCAGTGGGCTGGCCGTGTTGATGGAACTGGGCAACGAACTGGCTCGGCATCCGCCCAAGCTGGGCGTTGATTTCGTCTTCTTCGATGGCGAGGAATTCATCTTCGGTGAGGACGGCAAGTATTTTCTCGGATCGGAATACTTTGCAAACGACTATGCGAACAAGCGGCCCGCATTCCGATATCGCTATGCCGTGCTGCTCGACATGGTGGGCGGGGCCGATCTACGGTTGGGCGAGGAGATCAACAGTCTGAGTTGGGACGACAGCCATCAATTGGTTAAAGACATTTGGGACGCGGCGGCGCGCTTGGGCATCCACAATTTCATCAACATGCCCGGCTATGAGGTCCGCGACGATCACCTGGCACTGCACGATATCGCCAAGATTCCAGCGTGCGATTTGATCGACTTCGACTACAAGCCGTGGCACACGCAGGGCGATACGGTGGATAAATGCTCTGCGGAGAGTCTGGCCAAAGTTGGTCGCGTGCTGCGCGAATGGCTGAAGGCGCAAAAGCCGCAAGCACAGTGATGGCGACTACGCCTCTATCCGAAACACGCTCCCCTGCACGAACTGTTGGAAGCCGATCAAGGCGAATGAGCAGCTTCGTGGAAAAATCGTTCGTGCTCTCGAACCGCCTCTAAATCGTCGAAGAGTTGCTCGTCGGCCTTGCGAATCCGATCGCGAACCGCCATGCGATAGTCGCGCTCGCTGCCGGCGCGAACTGCCTTGGCAATGTACTCCTGCGTTGTCTTGGCAACCAATTCATCCATGCCCATCTTCGCATAGCAAGCTGCCGTGACGCAGCTCGCCGCCAATTCGCCGGGCAGCGTGACGATCGGCTGATGGAAGGAGAATATATCGCAGGCCGCGCATCCGGCCGGGAGCCGGAAAAGCCAACTGGACCGCTCCTACGTGATCGCCAAGTTGCTGGAATTCCACAAAGAACATGCCACCGCTCCAGCAGAAATCCTCCGCGACCTCCATGCCGCAGCGGAGCAAATCCCCAAGCCCGAGCAGGCCGCCGAGGCGCAGCCCTTG
>JANXOJ010000363.1 GCA_025353625.1 Planctomycetota bacterium
GGGTCGAAGCCATTAGCCCCAGGTCACGGAGCGCACCTGGGGCGTCTGACAGAAGCGGTCGAAGCTCATCTCGCCCACTGACCCAACCCTTCGTTGCTTCCTAGGGTGTGAACGGTTACACTATCCGTGAGTTGCGATTCGCTTTGGGCCGGTACCGAACTCTGTGGCACGGGCTTCCAGCCCGTAGTGAGACACAGCCAAGATGGCCGTGCCACTTCCGTTGACACAAAAACTCTTACGGCCACTTCGCTCCAGCTGCGGCTACTCACGTTTGGCCGCTAACGCCACAACAGCAATTGGACGCAATTGCGTTACTTTACCGCCGCTTGCGTCCCTCCTTTGCCACCTCATCCTTCCACCGCTGCAAGAACTGCATTGCCGCCAGCGGGGTGAGATTGTCGAGGTCGAGGCCGCGCAACTCTTCGATCATGGGATGATCGACCGCGCCGAATAGCGTGAGTTGAATGTTCGTCTTCTTCTCGGCGGGCCGAGGCCGGGCGATCTTGGCGCGGCCCTCGGCGTCGAGATGTTCGTCTTCAAGCTGGGCCAGAATCTCCTTGCTGCGATCGACCACCTCGCGCGGTACGCCCGCCAGTCGGGCGACGTGGATTCCATAGCTTTTGTCGGCCGCGCCGGGGATGATCTTGTGCAAAAAGACCACTTCATCCTGCCACTCGCGAACGGCGACGTTCAGATTCTTCACCCCGCTGAGCGACTTGGTCAAGTCGGTTAACTCGTGGTAGTGCGTCGCAAAGAGCGTGCGGCAGCCGATGCGTTCGTGCAGAAATTCCACCACGCTCCATGCCAGCGAAAGGCCGTCGTAGGTACTCGTCCCTCGGCCAATCTCGTCCAGAATCACTAGGCTCCGCGATGTGGCCCCGTTCAGAATCCGCGCCGTCTCGGTCATCTCGACCATGAACGTGCTTTGCCCGCGTGCCAGTTCGTCGCTGGCACCCACGCGGGCGAAGATGCGATCGGCCACGCCGATCCGCGCCTGTCGAGCGGGAACAAAACTGCCGATCTGCGCCAAGATCGTGATGAGAGCCACTTGCCGAATATAGGTACTCTTGCCCGCCATGTTCGGGCCGGTAATGAGCAGGATCGTGCCGTCGTCCGCGCCCGTCGCGGTGTCGTTGGGCACGAAGGCACCGTCCGGCTCGATCGCGTCGAGGACCGGATGCCGACCGTCGATGATTTTCAGTTCCGGCTCTTCGACAATCTCCGGCCGGCAATAGTTTCGCTGCCGAGCCAAAGCGGCCAGCGCGACGAGCACGTCGAGTTGTGCTAGTACGTCCGCAGTGGCCTGCATCGTTTTCCGGGCGGCCGAAACGGCCTCGCGCAGTTCGAGGAAAAGCGCGTACTCCAGCTCTTTCGCCCGCTCGTCCGCCGTGAGAACCTTTTCCTCGTATTCCTTCAACTCGGGCGTGATGTAACGCTCGGCATTCTTCACGGTCTGCTTGCGAATGTACTCGGCGGGGATCTTCTCGCGATGCACGTTCGTAATTTCGATATAGTAGCCAAAGACTTTATTGAATCCGACCTTGAGCGTTGAAATGCCCGTCCGCCGGCTCTCGTTGGCTTGATAGCCGGCGATCCATTGCTTGCCGCCGGAGGCAAGTTCGCGCAAGGCATCGAGCGGCTCGTGGTAACCATCGCGAATGAATCCGCCGTCGCGGCTCAAGAGCGGGCAATCATCGGCCAAGCCGGCGTCGAGACGGCTGCGAAGTTCGGGGCATAGATCGATCTCCGCTTCAAGTCGATTCAAAAGCGAACTCTTCCGCGCGGTGAGCTTGGCCTTGATGCCGGGGAGTGCGCCGAGCGTTCTCCCCAAAAAGGACAAATCGCGGGGACTCGCTCGACCAGTGGTCACACGAGCCAGGAGCCGCTGCACGTCGTAGACTTTGCGAAGCAAATCGTGGAGATTCTCGGCCAAAGCTGAATTGGCCACCAATTCCGCGACGGCATCTTGCCTCGCCTTAATCGTCGGTACGTCGATGAGCGGATTGGCGAGCCAATCGGCCAGAAGCCGCGAGCCCATGCCCGACACGGTACGATCGAGAACGGCCAAGAGCGAACCTTCGCGGCGGCCCTCGCGAATCGTGCGGGTGATTTCCAAGCTGCGGCGGCTCGCTTCGTCGATCTCCAACGCCGTCGAACTGCGATAGGCAACGAGATGATCGACGTGTTCCAACGAAGTCTTCTGCGTCTCATTGAGATAGTCGATCACCGCGCCGGCGGCACGCAGGGCTTGATCGTCGCCCGGTGTATCGGCAAAGCCGTAGCCTTCCAAGCTATGCGTGCGAAAGTGCTTGAGCAAATTCTGCCGCGCCGTTTCATGCGAAAAGGCCCAGCCGGGGCGACGGGTGACCAACATGCGGTCGTTCAAGTGCCTCGGCAGCGGCGGGCCATCCTCGGCCAACAGGCACTCTGCCGGGGCGATCCGTGCGAGTTCATCCGCAAGTTGGCTCGCCGGAAAATGGGCCGCCGCGAACCGGCCCGTCGAGATTTCCACCCAGGCTAGCCCCATCGGTTCGCCGGGCGAGATGGCTGCCAAATAGTTGCTTTCGCGCGGATCGAGCAGGGCATCGTCGGTGATTGTTCCCGGCGTGACGACGCGGGTCACCTCGCGTTTGACGATCCCTTTGGCGGTTTTTGGGTCTTCCACCTGTTCGCAAACCGCCGCGCGAAAACCGGCAGCAATCAGCTTGCCCAGGTAGCTTTCCAGTTGATGGTACGGAAAGCCGGCCATGGCTGTGGCGTTCTCTCCCTTTTCGCGCGAAGTCAGTGCCAGATTGAGGACCCGCGCTGCCGTCTTGGCATCGTCAAAGAAGAGCTCATAAAAATCACCCATGCGAAACAACAGCAAAGCATCCGGGCAAGCCCGTTTTGCTTCGTGGTATTGCTTCATCATGGGGGTCTGTTCGGCCATAAGGTGCTAATCCTGGAAATCGTTGACTTCGATGGCGCGGTCGCCGGTAAGGAGGCTGGGCCGCATAGGTTCAGAAACTAGGCGGCGGCGCCGTGCGATTCCGCTAAATCACTATTCAGAAAGTCTTTTATTCCCCCGCGCTCGCCTCAAGCGTCAGTGGCACTTGGCGTTCTTGGCCGCCGCGGATGACGCTTATCACTACCTGTTCGCCAGGGTGTTTGCTTTCGATGGCGTCGAGGAAGTCGTCCGCCGTCTTCACGCGCTTGCCGTCCACGCCAACGATCAAGTCCGCCGCCGAGCGATCGATGGTTTGATATTCGTAGACGAACTGGCCTTGCCGCTTTTGCTGTCGCACCACTTTCGGTCCCTTCAGGCCGACCTTTTCGGCCTGCCCGCCAGGTGCCAGCGTGGCAATCAGAAGCCCCTGGTCGGTTTGGAAGACCTTGGCGATGCCGGTCTCGGGCCGGCGGATGCGCCCCTCGTGGATCAATTGCGGCACGATCCGAGCGATCGTCCCCACGGGGATGGCAAAGCCGATGCCGGCACTCTCGCCGGTTCGGCTGGCTATCGCCGTATTCATGCCGATCATGCGAGCGTGGCTATCCAAGAGCGGGCCGCCGGAGTTGCCCGGGTTAATTGCCGCATCGATTTGAATGATTGACTTGATCGAGCGTCCGGTCTGGCGGCTGGGCAGGGAACGGTTCAGGCTGGAAATGATCCCGGTGGTTAGCGTTCGTTCAAATCCGAACGGATTGCCGATGGCAAACACGCGCTGCCCGACGCGCAATTGCGTTGAAGCTCCAAAACTTACGGGAAAGAGCGCGGTGGCCGGTGCTTCGATCTTGATTACCGCCACGTCGGTCGCCGGGTCTTGGCCGAC
>JANXOJ010000192.1 GCA_025353625.1 Planctomycetota bacterium
ATATCACGGCCCGCGTGGCGGCCAAACCTGAATTCCACGAGCACATGCGGCAGATGATGGCCAACTTCGATGCCGAGTACGCCGAGGAGGACGCGGCGATAGCCCGCGGTGAACTCGTGCTGGCCCCCGATGGCCGCCTGCTGCCCAAGGGCGACCCGGCCCTCGCGCCGGGCTACAAACCCCCGCGACCCGCAACCGTGACACTCGTCGCGGAATTGCGCGGCGATGTGCTCAGCCTCGCGGTCTTTCCCGACAACGAGAAGCTGGTCGGCTGCGACGGTTCCCGCGGCATTCAAGTATGGAACCTTCGTTCGGGGCAAGAACTAATTCGGCGCGAGAACGTGCCGAGTCCTATCGACCAATTGGCCGTATCCCCTGACGGCTCGCGTGTCGCGGGAATAGATCGCGGCGGAAAGGTCTTTGCGTGGGACGCCCAGAGCCTGATGCCGATTGTCGAGGCCGCCACATTGGAATCCTACGCGGCCTTGCTGGGGCGGGCGACCAAGGTGCGAAACCAGCGTTTCAGCGTCTTTACGAAGGACGGGGTGGAAATCTATGAGGACGGCGGAAAGGTGTGCGCAAGGTGGCCGGATCAGGGGCGCGTTGTCGTTCTTCTTGACGAGCGAGAGCCGGAATGTATTCAGCTTGCCATATCCGATGACGGTCTATACACGGCAGTTATGGCGACCCACGCTCCGGAAAGCCACGTCCGCGTCTTTGAGACCGAGGAACTCCTCCGCGCCCCCGAATGGACCGATCATGACGATCCGTACAACAAAGCGATCAGCTCTTGGGGTAATGACGGGAACGTGCAGGAGATGGTTTTCTCGCCTGACGGACAAAATCTCGCCTGGAGATGGTGGAAAGGATCTTGGGTTCACGTTTGGGATTTTCATAAGGACAAGACTGACACCTACGGAACGTACAGCCATGTGCCTATTACCGCCTTCGCGTTCGTTGGAAACAAAAGGGTGGTTGTGGGAAGGGACAACGAAATCGAACTGCTGGATTTGGAACCTCGCGCGGAGTAGACGGCAGCAAAACGCCTCGGCGGCAGCGGTGGACGGCCCACCAGGAGCAGATTTCTCATGTCCGCAATGACGAAACACGTCTACCTCGAAGCCCGAAAGTGCCTGCGGCGCGGCTGGTTCGCCCGCAATGCGCCCGAGGCAATCGCGACCGATGAAGCAAGCCAGTTCCACGCCGACGAAGGCGTCGAAGTGGGCTTGCAAGCTCGCCACCTTTATCCCGATGGCGTTGCGGTGGAGTGGATCGGCCTGCCCGGTACCCTCGCCAGGACGCGGCAGTTGATGAACGACCCGAACGTCAACGTGATCTTTGAGGCGACCTTCGCCACGGACAGTTATGTAACCAGGGCCGACTTGCTGCGCCGTCATGAACTGGGCTGGAAAATAGGCGAAGTCAAATCCAGCGTCGCCAAGCCGGAAGTCGAGGACGATCTCCTCGACGATCTCTGCTACACGGTAATGGCGGCGTCCCGCTGCGGCGTGAATGTAACGGGAGCCTCGCTCCTTCAAATAAACCCCGCCTATCGCCTGGGAATGCCGGCGGAAGCCCTGTTCCGCGAAGCCGATCAAACCGAGGCGGTCAACGAACGGCTGGCCGAATTCTCTGCCTTATGGGCAGCCGCCCGCGATGGCACGGACTCGCCGGGACCGCCCGAGGCAACGCCTTGCACGGCCTGCAGCGACTGCCCGTATTACGACGACCAGTGCTTTGGCCGCGACGTGGACTACTCCGTGAGAAACCTTCCACGCCTTCAACGACCCCGTCTCGTCGGTTTGCTCGACGCCGGAATACTCGACAAGCGCAACGTGGCCGGTGAATTTCTGGCGTCGTTAAACGAGCGGCATCAGGGAATCGTCCAATGCGTGAAGTCGGGCATGCCGTATGTTTCGCCGAAGTTGAGGGCCGAACTGGAGGCCGTCCGCTGGCCGGCGTACTACCTCGACTTCGAGACCGTGAAAACGAGTTTGCCGCTTTACCCCGGCGTGGCACCGCACGCCCAGGTTCCCACGCAGTTCTCCGTGCATCGCTGTTCGGCTCCGGGCGTCGTTGACGGCCACGCCGAGTATCTTGCCGACCCGGCGTGCGATTGCCGCAGGCATTTTGCGGAACGGTTGATTACCGAACTCGGCGCGGCGGGAAGCATCATCGTTTATTCCGGGTTTGAAAGACGGATCATCGGCGAGCTGGCCGCCAATTTCCCCGACTTGGCCGATGCGCTCCGGGCGATTCAGACGAGGTTGTTCGATCTACTGCCGATTGTGCGAGAACACTACTACCATCCGGCCTTCCACGGCAGCTTTTCCATCAAGACCGTCCTCCCCGCGTTAGTGCCGGCCATGTCGTACAGCAGCCTAGCGATAGCCGACGGCGACACGGCCGCCGTCAAATTCGCGAAGATGGCGAGGGGGTGCTACGGCCCCGAGGAGTGCGCGGCGATCCGGCGAAACCTGCTGACCTATTGCGCCCAGGATACGATGGCGATGGTCGAAGTACATCGGGCGCTTTTTCAAGAATGCTGAAAACGACACGGCTAGAGGAACTAGAACATGACGATTGATCTTTTCTTCGCGGGCGGCCTGCAATCGTTGGGACCGCGATTTGGCGCTACACTGTGCTAGGCCGACGAAGTAGCCCGGCTATTATATTGACGCAGACCTGGCCGCGCGGCAAGATAAAGCCCGTCATCGGCCCCGCAACCTGCAAAGGACATACCCATGAAGGACGCTCCATGACGTTATTCAAAGATTGCGTAGAGGCAGTCGGTCTTGTAATTGACGGCGCAGGTGTGCTCGCCATCGTTCTCGGCATGCTCATAGCTTCCTGCCGTTTTGTGATAACGGGCCGCAACCAGCCTGATGGCTACCGAAGTTTCCGCCAAGATTTGGGCCGCGGGATCTTGCTCGGCCTTGAATTCCTGGTGGCAGCCGATATCATCCGCACCGTCGCGGTTACGCCGACCCTGGAAGGCGTTCTCGTGCTCGGCATAATCGTCTTGATTCGGACCTTCCTCAGTGCAACATTGCAAGTCGAACTCGAAGGAAGGTGGCCTTGGCAGCAAGCGAAAGAGCGTGAACAAAAAGCAGCCGCGGCACCTTCGTGAGCGCCGCGTCACTATACCGCGATGAATCTTAATACTAGCCGCACCCCTCAAAACCCGTTCGGCAATTTCTCCTCCCTCTGCGTCGCCTGCGGTAAGGACGCAGGGCTGCGCGACTGGCATTCAATGGGATTCCTCCTCTGCTGGCCCTGCTGGCAGCGTGTGGAACGCCTCGACCACCCGGCACCAGAAGTGATTGCGGCTTGCCGGATATATCGCGACGGCGATGCCGAGTCGATCTCCGCGGCGGCCCACGACGGTCTCGCGGCACTGGGGTTTCTAATCTCCGGCTGCTAAGCGGCGCAGTCCCCACGACGGCACCGCAAATTCCAGGGCAGCTTGACAGCCAATTTTGCCGGTGTAGGCTGAAAGGCTGGGCATCCGCCATTGGGCGGGGCCGCTAAATCCGCAGAAACCCGCGAGAAGCCGCGATGTAACGATGGGCGCAGCGGTGGTGGTAGTCGGTTGACTCACGGGCTTCACCTTTCTGGTCTTGGGTTTGGCCGGCGCGACGGTCTCCTCCGTCTTGGCGATTCGATGCGAGTGGCGTCTGCAACCGATTCGATGGCTGCGCGGCTCTGATATCGAAATCAGGCTCGAAAAATCCCCCCCACTAATTCACGAAATCTGCAATTGGTTGACGCGTTGTCAAAGTTTGGTAAAATCGTAAAGGCTTTGGAAGATAACCACTTGCGAAGAGTGGTAAAAACGTCCTCCAAGCCTATCTCCGCTCCGAAGCCGAAGGAGCCCAGTCGGGGATACTCATAAAGTCATAAACAATAAGTGTTTATGGCTTTTTATTTTTGTTGGCTCTGTTTCCAATTCAATCGATGTCCAGACTGTATCTAATTCACTAGCCACTCTTACCTCGCCGATTCCGCCGTCGACCAGATTTCCTACTGTCGCTGACCAGGAAAGAGGTGCGGGGAAAGTGAACCTCGTGAAGGACGGCGAATAACCAACCCAAAACCCTCCCTAAATTCCCACGGTAGCCATGTCGGTCCTCTTGCAGATACGAAACGCCTCGAAACGCTACGGTGACCAAATCTTGCTCGACGACGCCGAATGCACCATTTCCGGCGATTCCAAGGTCGGATTTGTGGGTCGGAACGGGGCCGGGAAGTCGACGCTGCTGCGATGCATCCTGGGTGATGAGGAACTCGACAAAGGCTCGATCATCCGGCATCCAAATGTGAAAATTGGCTACCTCCGCCAACACGATCCATTCCTGCCAGGCGAGACGGCAATCGATTTTCTCATGCGGGATAGCGAACAGCCACACTGGAAATGCGGCGAAGTGGCGGGCCAGTTTGAACTCAAAGGAAAGTATCTCGAAGGGCCGGTGAGCGAGCTTTCGGGCGGATGGCAAACACGAGTCAAGTTGGCAGCGCTTCTGCTACACGAACCAAACTTATTACTGCTCGACGAGCCCACCAACTTCCTCGACTTGCGAACACAAATCCTCCTGGAGCATTTTCTCCGGACCTTTCCTGAGGCTTGCCTGATCGTTTCCCACGATCGAGCCTTTTTGGGTGCGACCTGCGATACGACGCTTGATTTGTCGCTGGGAAAGCTGACTTTGTATCCCGGCAAGATCGACGCCTTCCTCGACTATCAAAAAGACCTTGCCGAACACAACCGGCGTGTCAACGCGGCAACCGAAGCCAAACGGAAACAGCTTCAAGAATTCGTTGATAAAAACCGTGCCCGGGCCAGTACGGCAACTCGCGCAAAATCGAAGAGCAAAATGCTCGATCGATT
The DNA here is from genome assembly GCA_025353625.1 of Planctomycetota bacterium. Lineage (GTDB taxonomy): Bacteria > Planctomycetota > Planctomycetia > Pirellulales > Thermoguttaceae > JANXQG01. The sequence goes on from JANXOJ010000192.1 coordinate 4,889, forward strand.
GGAGTTTATCGAAGTCCAGGCGACGCAAGCTCGGGCGACAATCCGCCCGCCGCTGGTTGAGCCGCGACAAGGTCCGGCTGTGCGGTGCAAGGATCTTGCGATCGGATACGACGGGCGCGCAATCGCGCGCGGCATCAACCTTGAAATTGATCACGGTTCGCGAGCGGCAATCGTCGGAGACAACGGGCAGGGTAAGACGACGCTTCTGCGTACGCTCGTTGATTCCTTGCCGGCAGTCGATGGCTCGGTGAAGTGGGGATTCGGTTGCGATATCGGAACCTATGCACAGCATGTCTACACGAGCCTACCCGGCGACAAGACAGTTTTGGATCACCTGGAATACCACGCGCTGTCCGGGACTAAGAACCAAACGATCTTGGACGTCGCCGGAGCGATGCTATTTCGAGGCGACACGGTCAAGAAAAACATCTCGGTTTTGAGCGGAGGTGAACGTGCCCGACTTTGTATGGCGGCACTCCTGCTCGGGAAGAGCAACATTCTAGTTCTCGACGAGCCCGGCAATCACTTGGACGTGGAAACGGTCGAGGCGCTCGCCGATGCGTTGATCGATTACAAAGGAACGGTGATCTTTACGGCGCACGATCGCCACTTCATGAAGCGTGTGGCATCGTGCATTATCGAGGTCAAAGATGGAACCGTCGTCAATTATCGGGGCGACTACGACGCTTATCTCTACATGGTCAATAAAGAGATTGATAACGACGAGAATGAGCGCAAAGGCATAAGTGATCAAAAGCAGGTGAAAGCTGGACCGTCGAAAACCACTTCTTCAAAATCATCGCTCAACACCAAGGGCCCCAAATTCAAGGGAAATGCAAACAGTTCTTCGTCAAAGCCGACCACAAGCAACGACGAACGGGCAATCAAGAAAGAGATTGGCCAGATAGAAAAGACCATTGCAAGATTGGACGGCGAGCGCAGGCAACTCAACGAACAATACATGCAGTCGACCGATGCCTCCGAGGCGGTCAAGCTGCATCAAGAGCTAACTAGAATTTCGAAAGAGTTGGAGACGGCAGAGTCGCGTTGGGTCGAATTGCAGGAACAAATCTAACGTGGGAAATTGGAACATTGACCGTGAGAGCTTCTTCTGAGTGGTTTGGCAGGTCCAAATCACCGAGGGAGAGCGGCTCATGTTCAACCAACTGGCAATGGATTGTCTGCGGGCACCTGGCTGCCAGAAAGCTCCGGCTTCTTTGCGGCATGCACAACCGCAAAACCGTGAGACTTTGAGACTACCGACCCGACCACGAGCATCGGAGCGAGCGCAGCGGAGGCCCAAGCTGGCCGTTCGGCGCTGGTTCCCAGGCCGCCAAAAGAAGCGGTCGCGAAGGTAAGCACGTAGCCTTCGGGACTGGTGCGGTCCGGCACTTCGCGGCCGAGGGTCATTGTAGCGGGGGCGGGTGGTTAGAAGTTCCGGCATCGCTGCGTTTGGACCAGCAGCGATGCAGAAAATGCCGGCAAAGTAGCGACCCACTAATCGACCCACTAATGCACGAAATCTGCATTTGGAGCAAGTGTGGTTAAAGTATCCGAGAAGAGTAACCTCTTCACAGATACGGCGTTCCTGATTTGATACGGATTATCGTAATCAGAACGCCTCGATTTCCGAGACTCAGACAAGCGAACGCGTTTGTGCCTACTGTTCCCTGTTGGAGCACAAACGAACCATCGTCTCTTAGATGACATGAAGATTCCCCGCAACGTGACTCGTTCATATCCAGACACGGCAAGGGTCACTCTCGTTAAGATCACGTCAGGATCGCCATTTGCGAGTCCCTCATGACAAAAGGCCGCGTGCTAAACGGACGTTCCAGGGGCGTGGTTCCGCTGCTTGCCAACAAGCCGCCTATCCGCCGCAACGCCGCGTTCGGTGGTTCCGGTTGGCCTTGGAGCCAAGGGAGGCGGCTGTCGGCCCACACGCCGCAACACGGCGGCCCGTGGGCGGTAACGTCGCCGCGAGGCGGGCGACACCGGCTCGAAAACAATCCGTCAAGGCGGTTTACTATTTGTTTATTCGTCCTGGCTGGGGCAACGAACCAAAGCAGACCATTGTGGATTGGGAGGCACTGGACGGCGTCGGCGTGGGCGGCGGCCCGGATGCAACATCGTTCTCACACTGGCTGCTTCAAGACCGCTCCGATCTTATTTACTGCCATCGACGGCAGGAAGTTCGGGTCTTGGCAGAGCGTCATGGCCTTGGATTCCGTTAGCTCCTTGATGGCAGATGCGGGAATCCCGTCGCCGGCCCTTTCGACGAAGACTTCATAGGCCGTCTTCGTGGGACGGGCCGCATCATGGTCGAAGCGGACATTGGCATGCACCCAGTTGCAGACCGCTTGGACCCGCCCCCAGCCGGCCGGCGCGCCGGCAAACAGTTCCCAG
>JANXOJ010000369.1 GCA_025353625.1 Planctomycetota bacterium
CGGATGGGGTAGAACGAAGGAAAAATAGGGAGTTGTTCCAAGCCTAGAAGACCTACTTCTTCTCCGCCTCTTGGCGATACGGTTTACCTTGCTTGTAGACCTCGAGGTGGGCGAGAAATAGCGATTTGTCTTTTTCCACCGTTGTCAAGGCGATGGCCTTTGCTTCCCATTCCTTGGCCTTTTCAAAGTCTCCCGACTCTGCATAGGCAGCCGCGAGCGTATCGATGCTATTCCCCGACTTGCCGCCGTCCAGAATATAAGCCTTGTTGGCGTTCTCATAAGCCTTTTTTCCGTCCCGATATTTCACGTCGGGACACGTGGCGTTCATCCAGCCGAGTTGATTCCAGGCGTTGACGTTTTTGGGATTGATTGCCAGGGCCTGCGTGTAGTCGGCGATGGCCTTCTCATATTCCCCTTTCTTATTCCAGGTGAGGCCGCGATTGTAGTTGGCGTACCGATCCTTAGGATCGATCGTCAGGGCTTGATTGAAGTCGACAACGGCCTTGTCGTAGTTGCCCTTCTCGCGCCAGGCATTGCCGCGATTGTTGTTGGCGTACTTGTCCTTGGGATCGACCGCCAGAGCCTGGGTGAAGTCGGCAATGGCTTTGTCGTAGTCGCCCTTGCGGTAGTAGGTAAGGCCGCGCCCGTTGTAGGCATTGGCGTTTTTGGGTTCGAGCGTCAGGGCCTGGGTATAGTCGACAAGCGACTTGTCGTAGTCGCCCTTATTGTTCCAAGCAAGGCCGCGGCTATAGTAGACGCTCGCGCTCTTGGGATTGTATCGAAGGGCCTCGCTGTACTCGGCAATGGCCTTGTCAAAGTCGCCCTTCTCGAACCAAGCGTTACCGCGAGAAACAAAGTTCGGTGCGTTTTGCCCATGTAGGTCGGATAGGATGATTAGGCAGCCCAGGGAGACCACCGCGAGACTGAGAAAGAGACGCTTCAAGATTCGGCTCCTTATAATTCTATAGCTTGGCGTAAGGAATTGGCGGCAAAGTCCTTCATTCTAGTGCCATTCTTCTTGAAATCAATCCCCTCCACGACAGAAACCTGGCTGACGACAAGGAATGACCTTCATTCCTCGTCCTCTCTTCCCAACGCCATGGCGTATGCTGTGGCATGGGTGCGGCAGTGGGCGATGCTGATGAGCAATTTGGCAACGCCCTGCTGCTCGACGACGTCCTTCACCGCGCCGCGCACTGCCACGATGGGTCGCCCGGAGTCGTCGGGACGGATTTCAACATCGGCCCAAGCTGCGCCGCGCCGCCCGCTAATCCCGAGGGCCTTCAGCACGGCCTCCTTGGCGGCCCAGCGCGCGGCGAAGTGTTGCGTCGATTGCCGACGGCTCTGGCAATAGCGGACCTCCTCCGGTGTGTAAACTCGCTGGATGAACAGCTCGCCGTGCCGTTCGATCATCCGTGCGATCCGCAAACACTCGGCAATATCGCTGCCGATTCCAAGTATCTCAGCCATCATTGTTCCTTTCCGACGACGCGGGCAACGATCAACGTCTGGTCGTCGAGGATGGGATGATCGGCAACAAATGTTTGCACCGATTGCAAAACCGCATCGAGTACGTCCGATGCCCGAACGCCGCAATGGGCGATGGCTCGATCGAGCCGGCTCGTGCCGAACAACTCTCCCTGCGGATTGTGGGCTTCGGTGATGCCGTCGGTGTAAAAGACGAGCCGGTCGCCGGTTTCCAACTGGGCCACCCTCTCCTCATAGGCCACATCGGCCACGATACCCAGTGGAAAGCCGTTGCATTCGTCCAGCATCAGCAACGACTCGTCCCCACATCGCTTCACGCGCGGTGCATTGTGCCCAGCACTCGCGTACGTCAAGCGGCAGCTCTTCGGGTCGTAGACCGCATAGAACGCCGTGACAAAACTGCCGTTTTGCTGCGTATATCGCGACGACAGGTGGTGGTTCAGATAGGAAAGAACGCGCCCCGGCGGGCACGCCGGGCCAACCCGCGTATGTGCGATGCAATGGGTCACGGCCATCAAGACGGCGGCGGGTGTGCCGTGCCCGCTTACGTCGCCGACAAAAATACCCCACTGGCCGTCCGGTAACGGAAAGAAGTCGTAGTAATCGCCGCCCGCTCGATGAGAAGGCCGATAGTAGGCGGCCAGATCCAAGGTGGGAATTTCCGGCAGTTCCGAAGGCAGGAGCGACCGTTGAATCTCGGCGACGATTTTCATCTCGCGATCGAGTGCTTCGTACGCCCGCTGTAACTCCTGCTTCAAAACGAGACTGCCTGTCGCGCGGCCGAACAGATTGCTCCGCCATACCAGATCGGGAATCTCGTCCTTGACGAAGGCATCGACCGCATCGCGAAGGATAACGACCATATTCAGCGGCTCGCCTTGGTCGTACATCGGAATGGCCAACAGCGAATGGCAGCCGGCAAGATATTCGAGCGCCGGATCGTCGGGCGAGAATTGGAGGTCGTCGATCACCTCGGTTTTGCCGCGATATAATAATTCGGCGAGTAGTCCGCCTTCGAGGAGCGGCAAGCGATCCTTGTCGGTCCAGGGGTTGATCTCGCTCGACCACGTCGTACTGCGAGTGATTCGAAAGTGCGGCGCGACGAGTCCGCGTCGGCTCAGCGATAAGCGGCGGTGACTCGCAACGAGTAGGGACATCTTCTCCGCGTAGGCCCTTACCATGGCTTGCGGATCGTTCAGCCGGCTCATCTCCTGCATCGTATCGACGATCAGAACCAGCCGTTCCTGCCAAGTCGGCACGGCCGGATCGGGGCTTTCTGGAAAGATCGGCGATTCGTCGTTGGGTTCCGGGGACGGCATGGCTAAATTGCAGTGCGTGTTTTCATCTGCCACCCAAGGTAAGGTGACCGAAGGGTGGGCTAATTCTTTACGGCCCGTGTTATCTTGGCGTGAATGCCAAGGACTGTCAACAACTTGCGAAAACGGCAGTTGCCAACAAATTGACAGTTTTCGGCCTGGGGCCTAAACTGGTGCTTTGCCAAATGGCCATGCCACCGCCCCTGTCCGAAGTCGTTTTGATTGTGAATCCCGCCGAAATCGATATTGCCGTCAATCTTGGGCCACTCGCCCTGTCGAACCCCATTCTCGTCGCGTCGGGAACGTTTGGCTATGCCCGCGAAATGACCGGTCTGGTCGATCTTTCCCGACTCGGTGGGATTCTTCCGAAAACGATCACCCAGGCCCCTCGTCCGGGCAATCCGCCGCCGCGTACCTACGAGACGAGCAGCGGCATGTTGAACTCGATTGGCCTGGACAATGACGGCATTGAAGCGTTCATCGACCATCTGCTGCCGTATTTGGCCGGCCTCGGCACGCCGATCGTCGTTAGCATCGCCGGAAAGAGCCAGGTTGAATTTATCGAAATGGCGGCTCGGTTGGATGGACTGCCTAGCGTTGCCGCGCTGGAGCTAAACATATCGTGCCCGAACGTAAGTGGCGGCGTCGATTTTGGCACCGATCCGGCGACGTGCGCGGCTGTCGTTGCAGGCGTGCGGAAGGCTTGCGGCGTGCCGATAATTGCCAAACTGACACCCAACGTTACGAACATTGCCGCTATCGCCCGCGCGGCCGAAGCCAGCGGTGCCGACGCCCTGGCCGTAATGAACACCTGCCTCGGCATGGCAATCGACTGGCGGCGGCGGCGTTCGCAATTGGGCCGCACGATGGGCGGACTCAGCGGCCCGGCGATCAAGCCGATTGCCTTGCGCGCCGTCTTTCAAACGTCGCAGGCCGTCAAGATACCGATTGTCGGCATCGGCGGCATTGCCACGATTGACGATGTGATGGAGTTTTTTGTGGCCGGCGCGACGGCCGTTCAGGTCGGCACGGCAAATTTTTACGACCCGACGGTTTCGATCCGAATTCTCGATGCGCTGCCCAGCGCGTTGCAAGAGTGCGGCGCGAAATCGGTTCGGGAGATCGTCGGGACTTTAATCGTTGAGAGCGGGTGACGAAGGCTAAATACCCGTAATGCAGCTATAGTAAACTCAGAGGACATCGCAGCCGATAGCAAGTGCGCATTGCGCGGAGAACCGCCCAAGCGGCCCCGATTGGGTGCTGCTGCTCAAATGTGCGCTGTAGATGCGGGCGATAAAAAAAGCGATAATTTGAAACGGTCCATCGCCCCAACAATAATAGGTTTCTCATGCGAGTTCTTTCAGGCATTCAACCCACCGGTCGCTTTCACTGGGGGAATTATTTCGGCGCGATCCGGCAATACATCGCCCTGCAAGATCGTCCCGATACGGCATTTTACTTCATCGCCGATCTGCACGCCTTGACTACGGTTCGCAACCCCGAGGAACTGCGGAACTATACGCAGGATGCAGCTTTAGACCTCCTGGCCCTGGGCTTGCAGCCCGATCGGGCATCGCTCTTTCGTCAGTCGGATGTGCCGGAGGTCAGCGAGCTGTGCTGGCTACTTCTGACGGGCACGCCGATGGGCCTGCTGGAGCGTTGCGTTTCCTACAAAGATAAAAAGGCCCGTGGAATCCGCGCGGACGCGGGTCTGTTCACTTATCCCGTGCTTATGGCGGCGGATATCCTGGCATACGACTCGCAAATCGTGCCCGTGGGCGAGGATCAGGTGCAGCATATTGAGGTTGCGCGGGACATTGCCGGCAGCTTCAATCACGAGTTCGGCGAAACGTTCGTACTGCCCAAGGAAAAGATTCTCGACAGTTCGGCTCGCGTGCCGGGCACGGATGGACAGAAGATGTCGAAGAGTTACGGCAACACGTTGGCCGTCTTTGAAGAACCGAAGGCATTGACGAAGCAGGTCAAGCGGATCGTCACCGATTCGCGGACGCCCGATCAGCCCAAGGAGCCGGACGGCGATCACCTGTATCAGCTCTATTCGCTCTTCGCGAACGACCAGCAGCGCGAAACGATGGCGGCCACCTATCGTCGCGGCGGATTCGGTTATGGCGATGTGAAAGTAGCCCTGGCCACGCTCGCCGTCGAGCATTTTGCCGAAGCCCGGCAGCGTCGCGAAGAGCTTGTTGCCCATCCGGAGAGGGTCCGCGAAATCCTTGGCGACGGCGCGGCAACGGCCCGCAAGAAAGCGATCGAAGTTCTCCAGCGGGCACAGAGGGCATGCGGGCTGCGGCGGTAGGGACCGCCCGCCGGGGCGTTCCCAGCATTTACGGAACGCCGCAGAGGGCGTTGCCTTCCGAGCGGATTACGGCGTCCCACCGGTTTCCTCAACGCGTTCGACAATTACCTGATTGCCCGTCACGCGGACGATTCGGATATCCGTTCCTCGGTCGACAAAGTCGCCATCGGCAAGCACATCCACGGTTCGCTCCGAAAAGCGGCCTTTTCCCCCGGGGCGCAACGGAGTGTGGGCCGTGCCGACATCTCCAATCTGAAAGCCGTGTTCGCCGCTCGCATCGTCCGCCTCAGGCGGTTTCAGCGTGAGATGGCTGAAGAGCGGCAGTGATTCAAATTGCCGCGAAATTACTACCGCGACGACAACGAACAGGCCGAAGCTCACAACGATCATGCCCATCGTCCCGGCCAAAGTATGAACCTGCCGCATCGTGGCCGGCACGAGGAATCCCTGACTGAGCATCACGAGACTCGTTACGATCAAGGCCCCGCCGATCAGGCCGGGAAGAATCGTGCCCGGCAGAAGCAATATCTCGACCAAGACAAAGACGACGCCGAGCAAAAAGAGTACCACTTCCAACCAGCCGGCGGTGCCTCCGAGAAAATGGCTCCAGAACAGCAGGAGGAAGCAGGCCGCTGCGATGAGTCCGCCGACGCCGTGGCCGGGTGCCATCAACTCCACGTAAAGACCCACCAGTCCGATCAACAGCAGCAGCCCGGTCACGAGCCAGGAGTTAAGAATCTCCAGGGCCACGTCAACGCCCGTCGGCTTCACGACGGGCAAATCGTGCAAGCCGAATCGAGCTGCGAGGTCTTCGCGGTTGTCGATGAGAGCATTGGCCAAGTCCAACTTGACAGCTTCTTGACCGGTTAGCGTTAGGAAGCGACCTTCGCCGGATGCGGCAACCATCCCCAGGTCTTTCCACTCACCGGGGTCGGCCTTCAAGTCGCGTTCCGATATGTACGTTTCCTTCTCGGTTTTCAGATTGCGGACGTGGTGAATCTTCAGATCCTTGTCGGCAAATGCCTCCGCCAACGCAGTCGGGCGGCCCTTCGCTTCGGCCAAGCCGCGCAACGTGCCGGTCAGGTAGCTGACGATCTTTTCCGGAGCGAGGCGGAAGAGCGAGTCGCTGCCAAACACAATTGCGCCGGCGTCGCCAATCCGCGATTTGGGGGCCATGAGGATTTCATCGCAGCCTAGCGAGGCGATGGCCGCCCCGCTGATTGCTTGGCGGGGAACGTAGGCCACGGTATGGGCCCAGTCGATTTTTTGCATATATTCGGCTATTTCCAGGCTCGTGTAGAGTTCGCCGCCGGGGCTGTCAATTTCAAGGATGATCAGGTCGGCCCCCTCGGACTTGGCGGCCTCGATTTTGCGATAAAGATAATGCTGCAAGCCGGGCAGGATTTCGCCATCGAACTGGATTATGACGCCGTGCGTGCATTTTAACGGCTCTTTTACAGGCTCTTTCGCAGCCGCCACGGTCGAGGCCGAAGACAACATCAAAGCCGCCAGAAGTAATAATTGTCGAACATTCATCGAGCAAGATACCTGAAATTGTAGCCATACGGCGGTTTATCGCCGCCGACACCATCCATCATACCCTGGACCCACCAAAGCAGGCCAGTGGCTCACAAACTACAATGCTAGCATCGCTAGCCGTACAACCTGTAGTGGTCCCGGCATTTAACGCTCAAGATATAGGGGCCCTTGAAAATAGCAAAAGCAGATATTACACTTTCCCCTGACTTGCAATCCTATCAGGAGCACGCGAAGCTCCAGGAGTTATGCCCAATACGAAGTGACGAAAGAACGTGGCTGAGACATTGCACAGGTAATGCCTGAACCAACGCATTGTCCAAATGAGAACGGTTTTTGTTCGGCCGCCAGGGACTGGCGTACCGAGTAACAAATCCTCACCTATTGCCCATTCAAGCGGGTCGCTGCATGTCCCGCCGTGGAAGTAAGGGGATACCGTTCTCTTCGGCTAGAACTTTAGTTCCATAGTTCTTTAGGTCGCACGGGCGAATCCTGCCAACCGACACAGGATGTGTCACAGGAGTTTTTCGATGGATTGCAAACCTTTGATCGGCGTGAACGCGGATTTCCGTTCCGCCCGAAAGGATTCCCCGGCCGTTTCATTTCTCAGTGCCGGTTATTACGATTCGCTTACCAAAGCCGGTGCGGTTCCGGTAGTAATCCCCCCTCTGAAAGACGAAGAGGACTTAAATCGCGTGCTCGACGCGTTGGATGGAGTGGTGCTTTGCGGTGGCGCCGATCTCGACCCCGAGTACGATGGCTTCATGCGGCACCCGTCGGTACGTCTCTTGGACAAGCGGCGTGAAACCTTTGATCGGATGCTGATGCGGCTCGTCGCCGATCGCCGGATGCCGATCTTCGGCATCGGATGCGGCATGCAATTGCTCAACATTTCCCAGGGTGGCAATCTATTCATGCACATCCCGGAAGAACTTCCCAAGGCTCTGCCGCACCTGGATGTGACCGACCCAAACCATCGCCATACCCTGACGATTGAAATGGGGACGATCATGGAGCGCGTTTTTGGCGAGGGCGAAATTCGCGTCAACAGCATGCACCACATGGCCATCGATGCCGTGGCACCCGGTTTCATGGTCACGGCCCGTTGCCCGGATGGCGTCATTGAGGCAATCGAAAGCACGATGGGCGACTGGTTCGCCCTCGGCACGCAGTTTCATCCGGAAAGTGAATCGGCCTCGGCTCTCGACTTGCGAATTTTTGAAGAGTTCGTGATCGGCTTGAATGTTGGCGGCAGCCAATTGCGATTGGTCGCCTAAAATCGGACTTGTGGGTTTTTCAGGAGAGGGCCGAGATTTTTGATCCCGGTGGGCACGGATGCCATCATCCGGTATCTATAAGGGCAAGCCAAAAGGACACGGACGCCTCATAAATCGAGCACTTGCTCGGCCCTCTCCTACTTTTAACGCAAAGTACAGATTTTTTAATGCCGGCGAGACGCCTGAACCACATTCTCAGACTTTGCGGATCTCCCGCCAAGCCGTCTTCCCAATGAATCCGCCAGAGTCTATACTGATTTGATTCCCTGTTCGGCAAGTAGGTCCGTTCTGCCGGAACGGACTAATGTGCGTCGAATTGCGCGGAAACTCGGATTTTCTCGCTGGGTATACAACAATCGTTCCTCCCGGCGGGAGGAGCCTACTTTGCAATTAGTCCCCTATTGTGAGTCTTTTCACGCTGCAATAACTATGTCAGAACCGCGAAAATCGGATCATTGGGCCGCCTTGGCATTAAACCTCGGGAACGAAGTGACCCCCGAATTGGCCGCCGAACAACCGGCCGCACCCGCTGCGCCCCATGTAGAAGCCACAATAACTCATATCTCTCCGGCCACGGAGGCCTCGTCGCACGAGAGTGCCGCGCCGGCAAAAGCAGCACCCACACCGCGTCGGCCCGCGTCGAGTTGGGAGCAACTTGCCGGTGACTTGGGGCTTCCCACGCCGGCAGCTCACGAACGAACGCCTGTGGCTTCGGTCGAACCGCCTAGGACGAGAACACCGGTCGCAAAGGCACCCATCGATAGGGCGCCCATCGACACGGCACACGTCGCAAAGGCACCGTCTGTAAGAGCACCGGAGCCTCGAACGGCGGCCGACGAACTGCCGACGTCCGCATGGGATGAACTTGAGCCGGAATCGTTTCAGCCCCAAGAAGCGTTAGATGTAATGGATGAGACGGACGACGGGAACTTTGCCGAAGAAGGGGCGGAAGCCATCGGGGAAAATCGGGACGAGGGCTCGGCGGACGAGCGCCGCCCACGCCGCCGTCGCCGCCGCCGCGGACGCGGACGCGGTCGCGACGAATCCGCGCCGACCGCTGCCGAACGTGGGCCTCGCGGATCGGACGAACCCGAAGGCGAGCTAGAGGCGGAGTTTGCCGATTTGGACGATACCGATCTGGAAGGAGCTGATCTTGAAGGAACGGGCGAGAGAATTCACGACGAAGACCACGCCGCACCGGCACAAGGTGCCGTCGAAAAGGCCGATGGTGAGCGGCGTGACCGCGGACGCAGCCGAGGTCGTCGTGGGCGCGGGCGCAGCGGCGAGCGAGGTTCCCGCGACGATGTACCGCGTAAAAAGTTGCCCGTCGCGAAATCCGAGGATCACGACAATGTGACGGACGATTCCTACGACGATTCGCACGATTTCGACGATGATCTTGAGCACGACGGCGAACACGACGGCGAACACGATGGAGAACATGGTGCCGAACACGATGGAGAACATGGCGATGATGGCGACGAGTCGCCGCGCATCGGCTTCCGTAATATCCCCACTTGGCAAGAGGCGATCGGCGTCATGATTGCCAAGAATCAGGAATCGCGAGTTCGCAATCCGGGTGGTTCTCGCGGCGGTTCCGGCGGATACCGTGGTCGCGGCGGTCGCGGCGGCGGAGGCTCGGGCGGCCAAGGTGGTCGCGGACGGGGTCGTCCAGATCGTCATTAATTTTGCCGTGCCTGTTCACCACGGATGTGAATGCAAAGTTGAGCTGGGTAATTTCCGCGTTCTCGCGAAGATGGTCGATTGAGGTCGTCTTCAAAGCGAGCAAACAGGTGATGAAGATTCAAGCTCCGCAACACTGGTGCCGGCAGAGCATCGAGAAGCTATCGCCGTGGGTATGGCTGATGCAAAGCGTGATCGGCTTGTGGCACATTACCGAAGACCACAAGCTTCCGCAAGCCCGGGCCGCCCGTCGGCGTTCCGGCGAATGGGACGCGGAATGGTCGCTCGCTTGTATGCTCCGCATCCTCCGCGCCACCCTTTCTGGTCCAAGGACTCGCGTGCAACGGACGAACGATATTGATCCGGCAAATCGGGCCGGTATACTATTATTGTACTGAGCAATAAGCACGCATGAATGCGACTTGGCCCTGACGGGGCGTGGAGTACGGTCATGGTATCCGCAGAAACAAGATCGGTGATCGATCGTGCCAAGCAAATCTACTCTGTTCGGTTGCAGGCCGAGTTGGAGCCTCGGCATATTCATCGGTTCGTTGCCATCGAGCCCGAATCCGGGGACTACTTCTTGGGCGATACGTTCGACGAGGCGGTGAATTCCGCGCGGACGAAGTATCCCTCGCGCCTCTCGCACACGATCAAGATCGGTCACAGTGCGGCGTTTCACATTGGAAGGATGCAAGTTTGAATGGATTCGTTGACGAGAAGCTGCGGGCACTAGTTCGCGTGCGCGTGTCGGCATTCCGAAGTGGTGTCCGCGCCGAGTTGGTCATGTGGATCGACACCGCGTTCAACGGTGGAATGGCCATTCCGCGAAAGTAAGTCGCCGAACTATGACTGGCAGCCGAGTCGTCCGCCGAGGCGACCTTGGCCGACGGACATATTGTCGAGTTGGAGACGTTTGCCTGCTTCTTTGATTGGTTCGGCAAGGCGTATAAGACCCAGGTTGTCGCCAGCGACGGCGAGTATCCCTTGCTGGGTACGATGTTGTTGGACGGCCATTGCTTGAGCATCGACTACAACGCGAAAACGGTGACGCTGACGTAGGCGCAATGGGTTTTACAATGCGTCCCACGCTGGTTCTTGATGGAATAGATCCGGCAAAGTGGCGGCGAGCTTACCCCCATGGTTGCTGTACCGAGATTCTCAGTAGCCGTTGTGGTGCAGGCATCTCGCCTGCATCTAAAATTGCAGGCGGGACGCCTGCACCACAAT
>JANXOJ010000428.1 GCA_025353625.1 Planctomycetota bacterium
GCCCTTGCTGCCATCGGTAGCGCCGATGTTGTAGGTTGCGCCAAGAGTGCCGCCCGTAACGCCGACGTTCAGCATCCCCTTGAGGTGCTGAATGCCGTCTTCCTCATACAGCGTGCCGGCGTTGAGGGTCAAATTGTTCGCGTAGTCGAACTCGGAGTTGTTGTGGGAGCCTGGATTGTGGCCAAGTTGCAGCACGGCACCGCTGCCAACGGTGATTAGACCGCTGCCGAAGGGGGTAACCGTGCCTGTCGTGCCGCTGCTCCCGCCGAGGTCGTTGACGAGTGTGCCCGCGTTAATAGCGGTTGCACCGGAGTACGTGTTGCTGCTGCTGAAAGTTTGCGTGCCGGAACCAACTTTTGTGATGTTAAGCGGCCCAGTCACCATGCCCGAGAATGTCGCCGTCGCACTACCGTTGCCTAACGTCAGGGTATTCGCGGAACCGTTGCTGGTCACCGTGCCGGCACCGGAAAGGCCATTGATGTTCTCGGAAAACCGCGCGTCGAACGTGGCCCCACTGGCGACGATCACATTTCCCTTGCCGCCACCATATGGCATTACGTTGGTGGCGTAGGCCATCAGCGTTCCGGCATTGATCATCGTGTCACCGCTGTAGGTTTTGGCGGTGCCAGAGAAGGCAAGCCGCCCCGAGTCGATCTTCAGCACGGCCAAGGCGGCAGAGTTGGAATCGCTGATGGCACCAGTAATCCAGCCAGTGTTCGTGCCGCCGCCTGCTTTGTCGAAGGTAAAGACACGATTGCCGCTGCCGCTGGGAACGATCGCTCCGCTGATGGTTACGCCGCCGCTTACGTCGGCATCGTCGAGCATGCCGCCGTTGGCAGTGATGGTCATCCCGCGATCGGTGCTGCTGCCGTTGTCCACCTGGAGCGTGCCGCCGTCCAGAACGACGTTCTCCGACGCGTTACCGGCGGCGCCCAGGTTCCCCGCAACACCACCATTGGTGACAGAGCCAATTTCCAGGATACCGCCGCTGATCGTCGTGGCACCGGAATAGGTGTTCGTCGCCTCAAGGGTGAGCGTTCCATTGCCGAGTTTGGCGAGCGAACCCGAGCCGCCGATGACACCGGAGAACGTCGCGCTATTGCCATTGGTGTCGCACTTGCCGCCGCCGGTGGCGAGCATGGCCGGGGCGCTGACGGTGACGGCTCCGAGGGCCTGAATCGTGCCGCCGTTCCAGGTGATTGATCCGCCGCTGGTCCAGTTGTTGGGCGTGCCGCCGCCCTGCAAGATCGCGTTGAAAACCTGTAGCGTGCCGCCATTAAGCAGTAAGCTGCCGTTGTAGGTTGTGCCGCTGACGGACTTTCCGATGATGACGTTGCCGGCCTGAACGATTCCACCGTCGATCTGGAGCGTGCCGTTGTTGGTGTTGCCGACGAAGATCGTGTCCAATACGTCGAGCTTGCCGCTGGTGACCTGCACCTTCTCACCTGCTGCCGGGCCATTGCCGCCGATATAAAACTGATAGGCCGCAGCCGTGGAGGTGGAGACGGTGACCAAGCCGTTGGTGGTTCCCTTGCCCTGCAGCGAGGCAATGTCGTAGGTGATCGGCGTGGCACTGCCGCTCCAGTTGGCCGCGGTGGTCCACGCGCCGCTGCTGGCCGACCAGACGCATGTGGTCAGCGTCGCCTGATCGGCCATCTCGTTGGCGTAGTGTTCGATCATCGTGTAGCCCAGCGGATCGCGGTACAGAGCGTCACCGGCGCTATTGCTGTTCATTCCATGAGCGGCCTCGTAGGCATCGGGAATGCCATCGCCGTCGGCATCGCTGGGCTTCGCGCCGGTGTTGACGACGCCCAAGCCGGAATTGCCCAGGCCGTCCTGGGTTTCGCTGCTCCACAACCGTCCGGCAGTGCCCAGCGTTTTGACCTCGTTAATCATGTACTGGTCCACTTGGTCATAGCCTAGCGAGCCGGCAAAGGTAGCGGTGTCGTGCTTGAGCGAAGCCCCGGCGTGGGCGATGTTCCAGGCATACGCCGCAGCCGCAGAAAGTTGGGGAAGATTCGGCGTGGAACCGAAGAACCGCGAGTTCAAGACCACGGCACTATCGATTGTGTTCTGGCTCCCGCCATTTAACGTGCCATCATTGTTGGAATCGCGAAGATTGCCGGTTGCGTAGGCACTTTGGTTACTGTCAACCTGATATATGTCGTTGCTCGAACTGGTCGTGCTCGGGCCAGTGATGAAGTAGTTGCCGATCACGTCATAATTGAAAGCTCCCGAGGAATTCCCGGAGGTGAAGCCAGCCTGATAGTTGTAAACCGTGTTGTTGACGAATTGACAGTCGCCCTTGGCCAGAATGCTGCGGTTGTGGCCATCGACAAATATGTTGTTGAGGAATGTCCCATCGCCGCCACCTTCCCAGTGGAAGTTGAAACGCTGGCTGGCGATGGGCGCGGCCACTAGCGAGTTCTGGAAAGTGAGGTTTCCGGCACTCACGGCGTCAATATTGTTGTACGAAGCGAACTCGCAGGAGACGTGATCGAAGATCATGTTGGTGGTGCTGCCAAGATTGACACAGTTCCCCGAGGAATTGCCGGTGCCGGTGCCGCCGGGATCCTGCGTCGTATCTCGAAAGCGAACGTACCGGCAGATGACGTTGCTGCGGCCGTAAAACGAAACTTCGGCACCGTAAATCGCGATCCCGTCGCCGGGTGCGGTTTGGCCCAAGATGGTCAGGTTGTCGGAGGCACTAACGGGAGAGGCAATTTGGATATTGCCGCCGACGTCGAAGACGATAATCCGGCCGGAATGGCTGACGGCGTCGCGGAAGGAGCCGGCACCCGAATCGTTCAGGTTGGTAACACGGTAAATCGCGGGCGTGGCGCCGCGAGCACCCGTGGTCGAGACGCCGAAGCCCGCCGCGCCCGGGAACGCTGCCGATTGACCGTAAACTGGAGATGACCACCATGCCAAGACGATGACGGCCAGCAGCATCGCGGCACTCGCGACGAACTTCGACTTGTTCGCAAGCAATGACAGCATCGACGACTTCCCGTCCGTTCATTCTGGTTCGCTTCGACAGCGTGCGATCATCGAACTGCAAGCGGCCGACAAAGGCGAGCAGATGAACGCACGAGTGATGCAACCGTTGGCGTTCCCTATTGTATTGTTAATCGAGCCCGAATTCAATCCGTTTGCCCCGCCGGGTGACGATACGGCTTTCTCGTCACCCGGCGGCATGAAGGGATGCTTCTGAAATTGATCCAATGCATATCGGAACGGCACGGAGGCTCGTTCCTTACAGACAGTGCCTTCGTGCGAGAACGTACCTCGGTGGCGATTCGCACGGGGGCAGGCCAAGAAACACAAGCGGCCCGATCGCATCGCAATCGGGCCGCCGAGTTCATCGTCGAGGAGATGAATTGTGCCGCTGGAATCGGTCGACCCATTGCGGCAGTACGCTTAGTGGCAACCGCAGGCCGGGGCGCAAGCGGCAGGGGCCGCACAGCAAGCCGGGGCGCAGCTCGTCTCGCAGCACGAATGGCAGCAAGAGAGTTTGGCCTTCAGGCCGGCGAACAGGTGCCCGTGGCAGCAGCTCTTCTCGCAACCGCAAGTCGGCTCGCAGCACTTGGGTGCTTCGCAGCAGGCCGGGGCCGCACAGCACTTGGGTGCTTCGCAGCAGCTCGTCTCGCAGCACGACTTGTGGCAGCAGAGCTTGGCCTTCAAGTCAGCCAACAAGTGACCGCGGCAGCAGCTCTTCTCGCAACCGCAAGCCGGGGCACAGCACTGGGGGGCTTCGCAGGCCGGGGCGGCACAGCAGGTCGGAGCGGCACAGCACTTGGGGGCTTCGCAAGCCGGGGCGCAGCAGCTCGTCTCGCAGCACGACTTGTGGCAGCAGAGCTTAGCTTTCAGCCGATCCATCAAGCGGGGACGGCAGCTCTTCGGGGCACAACCGCAACCCGAATCGCAGGCCGGGGCCGCACAGCACTTGGGGGCTTCGCAGGCCGGAGCGGCACAGCACTTGGGGGCCTCGCAGGCCGGAGCGCAACAGCTCGTCTCGCAGCACGAATGGCATGCCAAGTGGCACTTCACACGCGACAGCAAGTGGGGACGGCAGCTCTTCGGAGCGCAAGCATCCGAGCAACCGCAGGGTGGCTCGCAAGCCTTGACGGATTCGCAACAACCGCAGTGACCGCAGGCACGGACACTGTTAGCGGCCAGCATGCTCAACGCGAACATTGCGACCGCCGACAAAACAATTCGACGCTTCATGGGAGATACTCCTTGTTACAAAAAGACCCAATGGGAAATTTACGCAAACCGGCGTAAATAGGAATGTCGGGTCCAATCTAGCGAATGTATCGACGAAGAAGACCGCTTGCTTTTAGCTAGACACCCCATTTTCATCAAAACACGT
Organism: Planctomycetota bacterium; assembly: GCA_025353625.1. Taxonomy (GTDB): domain Bacteria; phylum Planctomycetota; class Planctomycetia; order Pirellulales; family Thermoguttaceae; genus JANXQG01. The sequence goes on from JANXOJ010000428.1 coordinate 4,376, forward strand.
AAATCCCGTGGCCGCGTATGCGAGTCGGGTAATTTGGGATGATTGTAGGGGCATCCAGACTTCGGATATCCTAAAACCGGCGGCCTCGACTCGACGATACTTCCAACGAGACGCACGGTATTGAAAGCGGCACCAGCACTGGAATTTTTCGACAGAAACGTGGCTGACAGAAAGATACGAGGCAAGATCGCAGGGCAAGATTCATTCCCGAACGATGCTACTTCTTTCCGGCAAACCAAGCCTTCCATCGCTTCATCTGTTCGACGGTCGTTAGCGGCACGCCGCTAGATGATGCCGCGACATCGAGGCCGACGAGCTTAGGGAGGCTTGCCAAGGCCGCATGGCTGACGGTGGCTCGTGAATCGTCGAGAAGGCGAATGAGCGTGGCAACCAGCGTGGTGTCGGTCAACGCGCCGATTGCCCGTGCGACGTGGGCACGCGTCTTAACGTCGTTGCTATAGCTCAGTCGCTCCAGCGTTTCGACGCCGACCGTATCGCCGATGCGAAGCAAGGCCAATGCGGCTTCCGTTTGAATCTCCTCGCTGCTTGCGCCCAACTGCCGCTTCAGTGCGGCCGAATTCCGCAAGTGCCCGATGGCACCCAAGGCCCGTATGGCCGAAATTACCACCAGTTGCTGAGGATCGTTGAGAAGCGGCGTCAGAAACGGTTCCTGAGCTAGACTAGGATGGGCCTTGAAATAGTCGCAGGTGCGGCGTCGCACTTCCGCCGCGTCGTGCCCCAAAGCGGTTCGTGCCAGGCGTTCTGCCGGTTCGGTGTTATTGTTGGCAAGGGAATCGATCGCCGTAAGCCAGACGAGCGCATCGGGTTCCGCCGTCACGAGTTCGCACATCCGCGCTGCGGCTAGATTGCCCAGCGGTCGTTTTTGGGCTACCGCGGCAAGTTCCTCGGCGGCCTTGCGGCGATCGTCGACGCCGCCGCCGTGCAGGCGATCGAGGATCGCAAAGGTCGGATCGTAGCGGGGCAACACGTTGCGATAAACCTCTTCATCGAGCGTCAAGTGTCGTTCGGCGACGAGCCGTTCGAGAGATTCGCCTACTGTGGGCCCGATGCGAATTAGCCCCTCGATATCGCGTACGGAAACCAGTTTGGCAACCTGCTCGTCTCGATTTGTGCGTGCGGTTGGACTCGACTCCTCGAATGCGTGGGTCGGTATCACGTCGTCATCGCGCCGACGCGTACCGTCCGGCTGCATTGAGACCGATGGCGGCACCGTCGTCGGAAAGCGGGCGTGGAATTGTTTTTGCAATTCCTTGAGAACATCCGACCGGCGGCTCGGCGATGCTTCGACGGGAAAGGTTTCCGCCGACGGCCAGCGCGAGGTAAGCTGATCGGCGGCGATTTTGCGGACGCTGATGGCGTCCCTGGCCAACGCATCCAGCAAAACGGTTCCGGCGATTTCCATCGGCCAATTGGAGACGGATTTCACGGCTTGGCGTTCGACTTCCGCACTGGGATCGCGAAGTAGGTTCACGGCCGCCAAGGCCCCTTGCGGATCGCCATAGTCCGTCAAGGCTTCGGCCACTTTCAACCGCACTCGCCACGAGGTATCGCTTGCCGCGCCAAGAACGAGTGTCCGCGACCGGGCGACGGCCAGGGCGGCGACTGCCTCGGCGCGAACCAATTCCGAGCGATCTTTGAGCAGGCCGGTCAGCGTCGTCTTCGCCTCGGTCGATTGCAACCGTCCCAAGCCGCGTATGGCTGCCAAGCGCGTTTGCAAATCGACATCGTGCAACCCGGCGGTTAAATAGTCGCAGGCCGAGGGAAGCTTTTGGGAGGCAATTGCAGCAAAAGCGGCCGAACGGACGCGCGGATCGCCATCGCTCCGCAAGTCCAGCACTTCGTTGGGAACGGTTCCGGTTTGCACGACGCCCCAAGCTCGCAGCGTTTCGATTCGCACTAAATAGGAAGGGCTGCGGACGGCAGTCAAAAATCGCGGATCGCTGCTTGCTTCCACATGCCGCGCGAGCGCGCAGAGCAATTCGGCATGCAGATCGGCTTGATAGCGGGAGAAAGCCCCAGGGCGGAAGCTACCGAAACGGTCGATGAGCTTTCGCAAATATTCGATCTGCGTATCGCTCGGCAGCATCGCCAACGCTTCGACCGCAGCGCAGCGCGTACCTTGCGGAAGCGATTCATTCTCGATAGCGTTTGCCAATTGCGCGGCCAAGCGTTGCGGATTCTCATAATGCCCGGATCGCACGATCCCGATCGCCGCAGTCGCGGCAACGCGGCACTCTTTGTCGGAAAGATAGGAGGTCAAATCGCCGCGTTCGGCAGGCGGACGCGATGCCAATTCATCGAGGCCGGAATGTTGGTAACGCCAAGCTGTCGGCGGCGACGGTGCAGTATCCGATGAAGTGGGACGCGGTAACCTTGCCCCATCCGCCCTCACGACCGGCACCTCTCCCGCATACGGGAGTGGGGATGAGGACGGTTCGGCAATTCGCAACCATTCGTCGCGCGCTAAGAGGGTGCGCGGGTCTTGCGGAGCGGATGAATTTGCGGCGGTTACCGATACGGATTGAGCAGGCGATTTCGAGGGCAATTTTGGGCCGGGCACCGCTCCACGTTGCGGCGGATCCTTGGCTTCCGGAATTTGCGAAACGGCTAATGGCGGTACGTCGGAGTGCAGAAAGCAACCACTCAACGAAAGCACCGGCAGCAACCATGCCGTGGCCAGCCAGCGATACCGTCGGTTCGATAGAATAGGAAACACGTTTCGGCAAATCCTTTTGCCTGCGAGGCCGAGGTACCTTGTTGGCGATCACTTCTTGATGCTGCCGACGGAAGTTCGAGCCGCGTCGATGGCCGCTTTGACCGCTGCCTCCGTAACGGATGCCGGCTCCAACGCATCGTTTAGTTTCTGCACGACGGCTTGCAACTTTTCCGCCGTAAGCTTGTCCTTGCCTTGTGCCCAAGGACCGACAATCCTCAAGCCGGCGAGCAATTCCCTGGCGACCGCCTTCACGCGGGCTCGGTCTGCCGGCTTGTCGTCGCTCAATGCCTCGCGAGCGATATCGCCGAAGGCAGCCACATACGGGCCGCCGTCAAGGGCACTGTTGCCGTAGTCTAATTTTCCAATCGCTTGGACCGCTTTAATGCGGATCGGGATACCGAGATCCTTATCGGCGGCTATCTTGAGCAAGGCGGCCGGAACGGAGTTGTTC
>JANXOJ010000429.1 GCA_025353625.1 Planctomycetota bacterium
CAGATGTTGTTGTCCAACGGTGCGGCGGCGACAAGCAAGAATAGCGTCAGCTTGTCCCAGTGCTTGAGCAGGTACGAGATGGCCCCACCCAGCCCCGAGTTGCGCTCCACCCGCCGTTCCGGGAATTGGCGACCAAGCCAATCATGCAGTTCCTCCATCGTCGGGCCGCTCCCGGCCTGGTGAAAGAGCAGCCGCTCGGCGGGCGAAAGATTCCGCTCTCGCGCAACCGCGTCGTTGCGATAGACCACCGAGAGCGACTCCAGCACGCGCCGGCATTCGTCGGGGAATTGTTCCGCCACTTCGACGAACTGCCGTCGGCCATGCGCCAGGCAATGGGCCAGAACCGTCTTCAGCCCGGCGGGCATGTTCCGCGACAGCGCATCGCACATCTGGATCGGCGCAGGCAACTCGGCGGCCCGTTGGACCAGTACCTTCTTGAGGTGAGCGTGCCGACGTAGAACGTGTCTTGCAAACCGAGATAGCCATAAACCTCTCTATACTGCCGCCATTTCCGTCCGCCCTCTAAGGAACGTGTTGAATAGATGAATAGAGAATCTGCTCGAGGCTCGGGTTTCACGAATCGCACACGCTGTTGACGGCAAAGCTAAACCATCCACGATCTTGTTTGCTGCCAACAACTTACGGCTTTTCTGTTGCCGTTAAGATTTAACCCTTTTCTCCTTAGGGCTTTTTCCCATACAAGCTTTTCTTTGAACGGAAAGCAAGCCCCCTCACGTTAAGGGGTACGATTGCGAAAATTCAGGTAAATGCCATACTAAGAGGCTATCACCAGTTTGGCTCAATTTAGCTCCGACATTTCGGCAGGAACGGCACGTCAATCATTATGGAAGCTCGCGCGCTCGAATTCTTAAAGAACATTCTTTCCACGCCTAGCCCTTCCGGCTATGAAAGCCCGGTCCAGGAGATCGTGCGCGATTACGCGGCCTCGTTTGCCGATGAAATGCGAACCGATGTCCACGGGAACGTGATTGCCGTGCGAAATGCCAACGCGCCGCTCCGCGTGATGCTCGCCGGGCACTGCGATCAAATCGGCTTGGTTGTCCAGCATATTGACGACGATGGTTTTATCTATGTCTCGACGGTCGGCGGCTGGGATCCCCAGGTACTCATCGGTCAGCGACTGACCGCATGGGGCACTAAAGGCCCCGTGCCGGGCATTATCGCTCGCAAGCCGATCCACTTGCTGAGCGAGGACGAGCGCAAGCAGGTACCCAAGATCAAAGACCTGTGGATGGATATCGGGGCGAAGAATAAGACGGAAGTCTTGCAAGTGCTGCGCGTCGGCGATTCGATTACGGTTGAGTTTCGCTACTTGGAATTGATGAACTCGCGTGTGGCGTCGCCGGCGATGGACGACAAGACGGGGCTTTGGGTCGTGATGGAAGCCTTGCGAAGAGTTGACCGCAGCAAGCTGAACGTTGCCGCCTACGCGGTCTCCACGGTGCAGGAAGAGATTGGCCTACGCGGCGCGCAGACAAGCTCGTTCAGCGTCGATCCGCACGTCGGCATCGCGGTCGATGTTACCCACGCCACCGATTGCCCCACAATTGAGAAGAAGGAAGAGGGCGACATACGCCTCGGTCGCGGCCCGGTGGTCTATCGAGGGCCCAACATGAATCACAAAGTGGTCGCACGTCTGCTAGAGGCGGCCCGCACACACGAGATTCCGTATCAACTTGGGGCGAGCGGGCGCGCCACGCCGACCGATGCCAATTCGATCCAAGTGAACCGCGCGGGTGTTGCTGCCGCACTGGTGAGTATTCCGAATCGCTACATGCACAGTCCGGTGGAAATGGTCTCGCTGGAAGACATCGACCACGCAGCCGACCTTTTGGCCCGCTTCCTCGAAGCTTTGCCGGTCGATGCGGAGTTTATCCCCTGACGTTTCCCCTCGTCCGTAGGCGAAAGAAAGGGCCGGGGGTGAGAGCAGGTCAAATCGTACCACGCATCGTTTGCTTACTAAGTTGGAAAGCCATAAATGCCGGAACTAGGCGTTAATATCGATCATATTGCCACGGTGCGGCAGGCTCGCAAGACGTTCGAGCCCGATCCCGTGTGGGCCGCCGCGCTTGCCGAACTCGGCGGCGCGGATTGCATTACGCTCCATCTGCGCGAAGACCGCCGCCACATCCAAGATCGCGATTTGCACATTCTGCGGCAGACCGTCACCTGCAAACTGAACCTGGAAATGGCGTGCGCGTCGGAGGTACTAACCATCGCCTGCGACGTGAAGCCCGATCAGGTCACACTCGTTCCGGAACGTCGCGAAGAAGTTACGACCGAAGGCGGGCTGGATATCGCGGCCCAAGGGCACAAGGCGGCCGACATTATCCGCCGCCTGGAAGACGTCGGCATTAGCGTCAGCCTCTTTCTCGATCCCGACCCGCGACAGCTCGAAGCGGCCGCCGCATTAAAAGTTGCTGCCGTCGAACTTCACACCGGACAATACGCAATGGCTAGCCGAGGCAAGGCCCAAGATGCCGAACTGCTAAAGCTGCAACAGGCCGGAAAGCTCATTCGTCAAGCGGGTATGACCCTCCACGCCGGCCACGGGCTGACCTACCACAACGTCCGCCGGGTTGCTGCGATCGAAAACATGCACGAATTGAACATCGGCCACAGCATCGTTGCGCGGGCCCTCATGGTCGGCTTCGAGCAGGCCGTGCGAGAGATGAAGCGACTGGTGGGCTATGGGGTTTGACGACATTCGGTGTCCAAGTCACAATGAACGGTATTGCCAGCGAACGTCAAACGCATATCGCGGCGAAAGGCGGAAGCCCGCCAAGTCCTTGCCGTCTTGCGTCGGCGGAGGAGCCGTTGGGATGCGTAGTAACCGATTCGCGGGTGGCGGCATCTGGAGCCGCGCGATCGAATCGTGGAAAAGGGAGGCCGCTCATGTCACGCTTGAAAATCGCGGTCGTTGTGGTCGCTGGCGTAATTTTCGCACTCACTTTCCTCTCGCGCGATTTGCTTGGGCAGGTCAACGTGGCATCGCTATTCCTGGTACTTCTGGCCGGCACATCGCTGGTCCTGTTGAGTCTGGATCGGCGATTCCTCGATCGCTGGCACGCCCCGCTAGCTTTGGTCGTTGCGGCTGCCGGAGCGGTCTGGTATTTTTCGGACCATGCGACCCTCGTTCACTGGTCGAGGGTTTATGACCCCGCGATCGGCGGAAGCGTCGAAGTCCAGCGTTGGCCGAAAGGCGACGAGCGTAAGAATGCCGAGGCATTCATCGATGTGAAAACCGTCTGGGGCGACCGCATTCTCACTCGCGATAAAACGATCTTCGATGCACTTGGCAACGAAGAATTTCAATCCACCGGCCCATTGAACGTCGGCGGAAAACCGCACGGCCACTGGCACGCGACATCCTGGAAACCGGAGCTTACTTTTACCGACGAATGGTTTTGGGATGGCGAGAAGATCGGCGAAGACGATTGGAACGCGAGGAACGCCGCGCGCGGCGGAGGCCGATAAACAAAACCTACCGACAACTAGCGAGACTACGAACGACCATTACGCTATAATAATGCCACGGCCTCTCGTTTGTCTGTTGTACCCAAGGATTGTTAATTTCGGCCATCTATGGAATCGTCCGATTGCTTTATTGAAACTCGGGGGCTATCGCGGCAATATCGCGTTGGCCCGGCGGAAATCCATGCGCTGGTGGAGGTGGATTTTCACGTTCAAAAGGGCGAGTTCGTCGCGATTCTTGGCGTCAGCGGTTCGGGGAAATCAACGTTGCTGCATCTCTTGGGAGGGCTCGATACGCCCGATTGCGGATGCGTGCGGGTGGGCGACCGCGATTTGGCCGGCATGACCTCCATGGAGCGAACGATCTATCGCCGCACCGTGGTGGGATTTATCTTCCAGTCGTACTATCTAGTGGGAAGTCTCACGGCCACCGAGAACGTGGCCTTGGCACTAACGTTCCAAGGGGTCTTTGGGGCGGAGCGGACGCGGCTGGCCGCAGAATCGATCGAGCGCGTCGGCCTGGGCCTTCGCGCGTCGCACCGTCCGAACCAGTTGAGTGGCGGAGAGCAGCAGCGCGTCGCCATCGCGCGGGCCATCGTGCATCGACCCGCCTTGCTCCTCGCCGACGAGCCGACCGGCAACCTCGACCGCGCCACCGCCGCGGAAGTTATGGGCTTGATCCATCAGGTCCATCGCGACTTGGGCACAACCGTCGTTATGGTCACGCACGATGAAGAAATGGCCGCACGAGTGGCCGATCGCGTACTGCGCATCCGCGATGGACGACTCGAAGGTGCGGGAGGGTCGGCCTGATGCGGGCATTGAAAATCGCCGGTTTGGCCATGAATGGACTGCGGCGGTCGCCATTGCGCGTGACGCTCACCACGCTCGGTGTGACTTTCGCCTGCGGTGCGCTGGTCACGATGGTTGCGCTGGCAATTGGTATCCAGCGGCAGGTGGAGACGCCGTTTCGTGCCTTGGCGATGCTGAACAACATTCAAGTCAGGCCGAAGGAGGGCAAAGACGCCGACAAGGCACCCCCTCTGGACGACGCAGCACTGGCCAATATCGAGAAGCTGCCGGGCGTTGCGGCCGCCTATCCCGACGTACACATCAAAGGCATTAAAGTCCGCTATGAAAAGAAGGAGGCCATTGCTATCGGCATTGCGCTGCCGCGCGAAGCAAGCCTATTGGGCGTGGCCGATGAGTTCATCGTTGCCGGTCGCTTGTTTGACGAAGGAAACCGCCCAGAGGCGATTTTAGGATTGAGCGTCGTCAAGGAACTCGGTTTCAAAACGCCTGCGGAAGCCGTCGGCAAGCAGATCGCGTTGGAAGCGGCCGGTCTCACGCCCGATGGCGGCGACAAGTTTACGTACCAACAAACGACGATGGCACTGACCGTCATCGGCGTCTACGAGGCACCCGCATTGTTGCCGGGCGCGGCAAGGCAAGGCATTTTGTTGCCGGTCGAATTAATGAAGGACATACCGGGCATTCATCTCGATTCGGCGTTAAGTCGTTTGAAGTCGGGCGGCCCAATCGTTACCTCCGGATATGCTAGTGCAACGGTGCGCGTCCGCGATCCGGCAATGCTCCATGAGGTTCAAGTCAAGCTTACTGCGATGGGCTTTTCAACCGAGGCGATGCTCAATAAACTGCAACACATGCGGCAATTCTTCCTGGCAATCCAGATGCTTCTGAGCGTGGTCGGCAGCGTGGCCCTGATTATCGCCGCGCTCGGGATCGTCAATACGCTGTTGATGGCCGTAATGGAACGCTACCAAGAGATCGGGCTCTGTAAGGCCATCGGTGCTTCGGACGGTGATCTGTTCATACTATTTCTCACCGAAGCGGGCATTATCGGCTGCCTGGGCGGCCTGACTGGGCTGGGGCTGGGATGGCTCGTCTCCCAATTGATGGAGTTGGTTGCCGGCTTCTATGCACGCGGCCAGGGAATCACCGGCCGCCTCAACCTCTTCGCCTTCCCCCTCTGGATGGTGGCCGTAACGGTCGCCTTTGCTATCCTCGTCAGCATTGTCGCCGGCATCTACCCGGCCCTACGCGCCGCCCGAGTGGACCCGATCCGAGCGTTGCGGTCGCACTGAGTAGGTAGGCCTTTTCTCCGCCTATATCTGCCACTCACCCCCCCCACTAACTTTTCCAAATTTCTTGTCACACTTCAAAACCTGCCCGTATAAGGAGGTGAAGGATGAGTCGGAATGGTCCGGCTCAGAAAAAAACAAAACGATTCCTAATCCGAAAGGGTAACGATTATGAGAAACACGATGAAGACTTTGGCGGTGACTTTGGCAACTTTGGCCCTGGCAGCATCGGCCCAAGCAGGTGGGTTTGGCCACACCGGCGGTGGTGGTGGTAGCAGCGGGGCCTCAAGCTTTAGCCGCAATATCTCCAGCAATCTCAGTGCGCAGTCTAACTCGGCCCGTTCGACGAGCAGTTCCTTCAAGTCAGCCGGTCAGTTCCAGAGCACCAATCACATTCAGACCAGCAGCCTGGGCAACCTGACTCAGTCCAATAAGATCAGCCAAATCAGCAACGTGAACAAGGTCGGCCAAGCCAATACCTTGAGCAATACGCTGAAGAACAGCAACGTCAGCAAGATCAGCCAGCTCAACGGCAAGCAGAATCTCAATAGCCTGAGCCTCAACAAGAGTCTGGCGGGCAAGAACCTGTCCAATACGGGCCTCGCCAAGTCCGGCAAGGTCAGCTTGGCCAACGCCATGAATGCCAAGAACCTCTCCGGCAAGAATCTGTCCGGCAAGAACCTCTCCAGTAAGAATTGGTGCGGGATTGGCCTCGGCTTCGGATGTGGCATCGGGAGCTGGTGCGGTTTGGGCGGAGGCTGCGATCCCTGGTGCTGCGGATCGTGGGGGTGCTACGATCCTTGCTACTGCTATGACCCCTGCTACTGCTATACCCCATGCTATACCCCATGCTACTCGCCATGCTACTCGCCATGCTACAACGTTTGCTACGATTATTGCGTGCCCGAGTATACCTCCTACTGCTATCCGACACCGGAAGTCGTGACCGTTCCCGAACCGATCGTCCACATCGTTCACATCATCAACCCAGTCGAGACGCAATCGTCCCTTGGTTTTGCCGTGAACGGTCAAACCTACACGTTGGAAGTTGGCCAAGCCCAAGACCTGCAAGTTGCCGATGGCACGGTGATCGAGTTCGATCGCGGCAACGGTGCCGATGCTGGCCGCTACTCGCTGACCGATGGGGCCTACCGCTTCGCCTCGACGCCAAACGGCTGGGAGCTCTACCACTTGAACGCCGAACAGACCGAAAACGTTGCCGCCAACTAACTGCAGTTAAGGCAATCGCAAGGAGCCGCACGATGCGGCTCCTTTTCATTTCTTGATATCAAAGTAGCAGGCACTTTCCGACTTCAAGGGACTGCGTTTTATTTGAAGCCCAGGGAAAATGACCGTAAATCGTATCACCCGAAAGCCGAACCGCCACCGGGTTCCATCGGTTGCCTTGAAGCTTCGACTACTTTATTCAAAAACTTTGTGATGCCCGCTACAAGGCTCTTTTTAGTTGGTGTCTTGCCTTTACATTTGATTGCCCACGAACGTCCCGGGTGAACAACATCCCAATCCGATTTTGCTTGTTCGTATCGTCCCTTGCCAGGATCGTGATTGCCAAATCCATCAAGAAAGCTATTCCAAAGTGGTTTTTTCCATTTGATGATAGATGCTTCGAGCGTGCCGATCATATCAGAACTTGAGCCTTCAAATATCGTGAAGCGACATGAGAAATCTTCAAGTGAAAGTCCTTCAACGTGCATAATACTATTCGCATGTTGGTTTAAACGCGAATAAAGTTCAGGTGATTTTGCACCCTCAATACGTTCTGCTCTCGATTGCCTCCAGCCCCTGGGAACTGCTTTTCCCAAATAGATTGGGAAGTCATAAGCCAGGCGGTTTAGTTCAGCGTATTTGGAATAGGGAGCGGCCTGACCCGTGTAAT
>JANXOJ010000432.1 GCA_025353625.1 Planctomycetota bacterium
ATTGGCGATGATCGTTTGCAGCGAGGTGGGCGTATCGTAGGACGAATTGAAGAAGACCGCCGTATGTCCGGACGCAGCCGTATTGTGTACCGAAACATCGACGAATTCAAACGTTGTGACGACGCCGGTCTTGGTCCGCGCGACGAGGAATGTTTTTCCATCGAGCGCGGATACGACCGGTAGGTTCGCGGCATTGATGCCGACAATCGACGGATGAACGATACTGTTGACATCCACGTCGCTGCCGGCCAAGAAGGGCGACGTGCCGGGGGCAAAGGTGAATGCCGTCGTCGAATTGTCCATCCAAATGTTGCCGTCGGTCTGCAACGCTGCCGGGCCGGGGGCTGCCGCCAGACCGGCTGCGACTGTATTGTACGGATGCGCAAGGCTGCCGTCGGCACCCACGGTGCTGGCAATCCGATCGACGTAGATCGAGTGGGCCGAATCCTGGACGTTGAACCAATCGTTGTATTGACCGCCGGGGATGCCGTTGCTGTCGCCGTCCAGCGGCGTGGCCGTGGTGTCTACCAAGTTGGAAACGGCGTTGTTGATGCCGCTGGCGATAATTTGGAGGATCGAGCTGAGGTTGTCCGTGTGCGAGTTGAATGCCAGAGCCAAACGCCCGGTCGCCGCTTGCCGCGTCGGAACGGAAGCGTCGACGAACTCAAACGTGTAGACGTTCGTGCCCTTGGTGATCTGGAACGTTTTACCGTCGAGGCTGGCTACTGCGGTAATATTCTTGATGGCGGGGTGGCCGCTGTCGGTGCCGGCCGTAAACGGCGCGGTGCCGGCCGTGAATGTCACCGGCGTGCTCGCCGAATTGTCGAGCGAGATATTGCCGTCGCTCAGTACGGCAGCCGGCGAAGCGGGCGAGGGCGCGAAGCCGATGCGCAACTCATAGGCACCTTGGCTGGTGCCGCCGATGCCGCTTAAGGGAACGTTGGGATTGTAGTTGGCGTTTCCGCTCGCACTGACGCCGACGTAGTACGTCCCCGCAGTTAGATTCGTCGCATTGATGTTGGAATCGATGCCGAAGTAATCGTCGTTGCGCGCTACGATCTGGTGTTGGGCGTTGTAGAGAATCAGGCTCGTATTCAGCGTACTGGAGTTTTGCATCCGCTGCGCAATCGTTTCCAGATTCAAAGTTCCGGCCGTCGGCAGCTCGAAGCGGTAAAGGTCGATCGCACTGCTGTCGGTGCGGTACATGTACTGCCCGTTGGTTATATCCTGGGCTCCCGGCAGTATGTTCTCGGCTGCCGTGAGGTTGGCGGTGGGATCGTTGGAAACGTTCATCACCGAAAGTTCGGGCGTTTCGTCGTTGTGGCCGTAGCCCAACATGTGGCCGATCTCGTGCATCGCCGTCGAGAAGTAGCCGCCGCCCAACTCGTTGTTGCCCCAGTTCTCGGCACCGTCCATGACGGCCTCAATGCCTCCGCCCATGCCGATGATGCCACCTGGCCCGCTCACGCCGCCCAGTGCCGCAAGGTCGCCGGTCGCAACGGTCATTTCCCCGCCGACCGGCGTGGCCGAGTAGGTCTCGACAAATTTAACACCGAGATAGTTGCCGTAAAGCTGGAAGATGTCTCGGACCAGCTGCTTCTGGGGTTCGGTAATCTCGTTGTGTTCGGTCGGGTCCAATAAGTTGTATTTATCGGCAAAGTTATAGATCAGGGTTGGAATGGCACCCGTAGGCCCCCGGTCGCCGGTGGTGACCGTTATAAAGTGGCTCTCGCCGTCGACGCCCACGTTGGTGGGCAGATTGCGATTGCCCGGGGTATCGGTGCCGCCGGGCCACTCCAGCGCGTAGGTTTGCGGAACGATTGCTCCGTTGATGACCAAGGTCTGCCCACCCAAGGCATCGGTGGCGTTCTGGACGTTGCCTAAATCGTTAGCGTCGGCACCGACGAACGTTTCGTCGGCACTACGAATGGCCGCCTTCGCGACGGTGCTGAAGGGGTGGAACTGCGTGCCAACCCGCAGTCGAAATGCGCTGGCACCGCCGCGCGAGGCGAGGAGCACATCGTAGGTGCTAAGATCGGCATCGAAGATCAAACGCGATTCCGAGATGTGCGTTGCTGCGTTCCAACTGTATTGAACGGAGTAATGCGACTGGGAAACGACGAAGTCGTCCGCCGTGTTGGCCGTATTGCCCGTCACGATGAGTTGATAAAGCGAAGTATCTTGCGCTGAAGCGGAATTCAGCTGCTGGTCGAAAAAGACATCGACCTCGTTGCGGGCTTGCGTCAGGGAGTTGTTG
>JANXOJ010000444.1 GCA_025353625.1 Planctomycetota bacterium
GGCCCCGACGTCTCTTGGCAACGGCTTTATTACGCAAAGCACAGCCCATATCGGGCAAAGGTAAACCGTAATTGGGTAGCTGCCGAGAAGCACGACATCGATCACGATCAGCGTCGTTGCACCGAGGATACCACCACGTAATGGCTCCGGCAGGTATGAGACGGCCTTCCGATAGGCCGATGTAACCGTTGAATCCACAATACCCCCATAGGGACGGAAATCACTTTGCTCTCCCCCCCCTTTTTCCTCCCGGCTCGTCTTGGCATTTGGAAGTATACCCGACTTCCCACCGCCTCGTCAACCCTAGCTGCGTCCCTGTTTCAGCCCTGTTTCAGCCTCCTTGGGCGGTGATCTTCTTCATGGATGTTGTTTTGAACCACGAAAGGCACGAAGAACACGAAATGGAAGAAGAGTGGCGAGGAAAGACCGGGGATCGCATCAACCCATCTTTTCCCTTTTACTCTTTCGTGTCATTCGTGCCTTTCGTGGTTCCCCTTTGCTTTATATCTTAGGTTTATCGAACATATCGCTTGATGGTGACTTTCGGATGGCTACATAAGTTCACGGGGGTAGACACGGGGACGCATCGAGTTATTTTCAAGCGGACACCTTGGAATCGTTTTGGGTCGCCTTTCGCTACGAAGTGTGTGCATCAAATCAAGACGTTTCGCTTCGAGTTTCTGCCGGCACTCGTCCCCGTAGGGCCTGTTCCTTGCCGTGCATGTGGTGAAAAAGTGGTTCATCCGTCTCAAGAATGCGGCGGGCTTCGCCTGCGGATTTTCAAGGCATAAGTCCCGTGTCCCATAGCATGTACCTACCGTTTGCCGACTCGGTTACAATAGGAACGGTCTGGAGAAACGGAGTCGGGCTCCGCGGGGACGCAACCTGACAAGGGATATCCAGGCTCCGGTGCGCCGATGGCGCGGCCAGGCCCCGGATGACTCTCATCACCGGCTTATCACCGGGGGCCGTGTTCTTGAATCCCATTGCACACCGGACCCATGCCTCAAAAAATCCAGCGGCGCAGCCGCTTAGGACGTAACAGTTTCCCTCCGCACGCTTGAGTCGGATGAACCTACAAATAGTTTTCCCCTTTGTTTCGTGCGCTAAAATGTCCACCGAACATCTTCTTCTCATCGCACTGTGCGTCCTTGTGGTTGCCTTTCTCTATTCGTCGGTCGGGCATGCCGGGGCGTCGGGGTATATCGCGGTCATGTCGCTCTTTGGCATGTTGCCTGCCGAGATCAAGCCCACCGCGCTTGTCCTAAACATCTTGGTTGCATCCCTTGGCGCGTATCAGTTCTGGCGAGCGGGCCACTTCTCCTGGCGGCTATTTTGGCCGTTTGCCGTGCTGTCGATCCCGTTGGCCTTTCTCGGCGGCAGGCTCAACTTGCCATCCGATACCTTCAAGATGCTCGTCGGCATGGTGCTCCTGTTTTCAGCTGCTCGTTTTTTCGTCCGTCCACCAGAAGAGTGCGAGCCGAAGGAACCGTCGCGCCCCGTTGCCGTCGGCGCGGGCGGCTTCCTCGGCCTGCTCTCCGGGCTGACGGGTACCGGCGGCGGAATATTCCTCACGCCGCTGATCCTCTTCATGCACTGGGCACGCACCAAGACCGCTGCGGCCGTGTCGGCGTTGTTTATCCTGGTCAATTCGCTCGCCGGACTGCTCGGCAACCTCAGCGCGACGAAGACATTTCCCGCCTTTGCTTTGCACTTGGCAATCGCCGCCGTGATCGGCGGTGGCGTCGGTTCCTACCTCGGCAGCCGGCGATTTCCCGTCGCGACCATTAAGCGACTTCTGGCGGTCGTGCTAACAATTGCCGGCCTCAAGCTCATCTTCGCGTAGGTACGAAAAAAGTCTCTCGTTCAAAAGAACTTTCCCTGGGCAAGGTCGATTGCTATAATGCCGTCAGACTAATACAAACCGATCTCTTTGCCGACCACCATCGCAGCCCGAAGGCAATTCGCCCCGCGCACTTTGTAAGTATTCCTCCAGTTAGACGATTCCCATGGACGACGCAACAATGCACGCCGAACTTCGACAAAACTCTCAGCCGGCCCCGCCGAACGGAGGACGGAACTCCGCAGCGCAGAACCACCTGCGTTTATGGCCGGGCGTCGTTCTGGTAGCCGCGTTGGGGTTGGCGCGGCTTTGGGCATCGACGGGAGAATTTATACCACAGAAATTCTTCTTCGGCCTGTTTATTATACCGCAAGTCGTGCTGGCTGGACTGCTTCTGTGGTGGTTGTTTGCCAGTCGCTTGCGTTGGTCGGATCGCGTCCTGGTTGTGGGAACTTTGGTTGCCGTCACCTTAATCACCACGTTCGTTGCCGATATCAGTTTTCGCGGCTTAGCACTTTTGGTCTATGCACTGCCCGTCGCGGCAAGTGCGTGGGTCGGATGGTTGGTGCTTTCCATGCAGCTGGCTTGGGCAGTTCGACGTGCAGGCGTCCTCTTGATATTCGTCGCCCTGGGAATCGGTTGCTCGCTATTGCGAATCGAAGGCATGGATGGAAGTTTCGTCGCCACATTCCATTGGCGTTGGACGCCTACGCCCGAAGATAAACTGCTGGCCGACCTGAAATCCAAGCCGGCGCCGGCCTCCGATCTCCAAGCGGCTGCCGTGCTCGCCGATTCGAATCTGATGGAGAAGCTGGGCGACTGGCCCGGTTTTCGCGGGCCGCATCGCGACAGCCGCCTCTTAGGCGTGCGGATCGCGACCGATTGGCAGCAATCGCCACCCAAGGAATTGTGGCGGCACCGCATTGGTCCCGGTTGGTCGTCGTTCGCCGTGGTCGGCAATCGGCTCTTCACGCAAGAGCAGCGCGGCGACGACGAGTATGTTGTATGCTACGACGCGACCACGGGGGCTGAAATATGGACTCAACACGATGCCTCGCGCTTCACGGAACTCGTCGCAGGCCCCGGCCCCCGTGCAACACCCACCTTCCACGATGGGCGGATTTACTCGTTCGGTGCCGCCGGGCGATTGAATTGTTTGAGTGCTGCCGACGGTAAGCGTCTCTGGACGCACGATGTGGCCGCCGAAACCGGAGCGACCGTGCCGCAATGGGGCTTCGCCAGTTCACCGCTGGTGGCGCAAGGCGTGGTCGCCGTTTTTGCCGGCGCCCCCAACGGCAAAACCCTAGCCGCCTATCGCGAGACTTCGGGCGAATCCGCCTGGACGGCAAACGTGGGGCCAACGTCCGAGAAACCGTCGCTAAGCTATTGCTCGCCGCAGTTGGAAACCGTCGACAATATACCGCAGATTCTCCTCGCCACCGACGCCGGCCTTTCCGCCTTTGAGCCGGCGAGCGGAAAGGAGCTTTGGCACTACGCTTGGATGGTTCCGAACGTGCCGCGCATCGTTCAGCCCGCGAAGGTGGGTGCCGGCGATTTTCTCATCGGCACCGGCATGGGAAATGGCACGCGGCGGATCAGCGTGACGCGCAGCGGTGACGACTGGCAAACGAAAGACCAATGGACCAGCCGTAAGATCAAACCTTACTACAATGATTTTGTCGTCTACAAAGACGATCTCTATGGCTTCGATGGGAACAAGTTCGTCTGCATCCATTTGACGGATGGCGTGGAAGCGTGGCGATCGGGCGGATACGGTAACGGCCAAGTGCTGCTCCTGGCGGATCAAGGCATACTGCTGATCTTGTCGGAAAGTGGCGATGTGGCAGTCCTATCCGCGCAGTCGGAAAAGCGTGAAGAGTTGTGCAAATTCAAAGCCCTCGACGGAAAGACGTGGAACCACCCCGTGATCGCCCGCGGGAATCTCTACGTCCGCAACGGCGAGGAGATCGCCTGTTTTAAGCTATCGCTAGTGGATGGCGCGAAAGGGAGGACGCAAACATGGAACCCAACTTTATGGAACCCGAAGTTAGGGAACCCAACTTGGCAGACGGCAAACCGCTGATCGAATACCCGTGCCAATGGGAGTATAAAGCTATTGGCTGGGAGGAGGTCGCATTGCGCGAGGCGGTCGCCGAAGTCATGGCGGAACGCGAACATTCGCTGAGTTTCTCGCGGACCAGCAGCGCGGGCCGCTATTGCTCGCTCTTATTGGTAGTCACCGTCGAAAGCGAAGACCACCGAAACACCATTTTTTCGGCCCTGAAAGAACATCGCCACGTGCGGATGGTCATCTAGGAGCCGACTTCAAGTTGTTCGCAAGAAATCTCTTTTGGTTCAAGTAATCTCATTTGGTTGTCGGTGAGCTCATTTACAAACGCCGCTCCGACAATCGCGGCAGCATCTCGATCGAGCCATTGAGTAGGTACTGCGGAATAGCAGCAGGCTTACGTCGCCAAGTACGAGCCCGTCCAGAGAGGAACGTAAACCCAACGTACCGCTATGCCTTTCGCTTGGCGGCAGCCAGCAAGACCCTGCGCGCCCAAGTCGATGGCTTCCCGTCGGCGGCAAGCTCAATGGCTTCCATCTCTGCCTTGGATAGGCGGACTTGAAATCGTATTTCTCGTCGATCCGCTTCAGATTTTGGCGGTCGTCCTCGTGGTTCTTCCATGCGTCTATTGTACAGACAACAATGTCCCTGGCAAGACCCTTGACGCAACATTAAATGTCTGTACAATGATAAGTGCTGCAAAGTCAACGTAATTCTTGGAGAGGTACGCTGGGGCCAATGCCTCGGGCACGGTTATGTCAGAAACGGCTTCCCTTTTCGGACGGTATGAATTCCTGATTCGCCGCCTCCACTCGTTGACTGGGCTGGTGCCCGTCGGCGCGTTCCTCGTCGTTCACCTCTTGACCAACGCGTCCGTGCTGGAAGGAGTCTTCCAGCAGCGGGTCGATACGATCCATAGCCTGGGGCCGGTGACGATCCAATTCGTCGAGTGGGGTTTTATCTTCCTGCCGCTTATTTTTCACTCGCTGATTGGAATGGTGATCGTCGCGCGGGGGAAGAGCAATCTGCCACAATATGCCTATCGCGAAAACTTCCGCTACACGCTCCAGCGTTGGACCGGTGCGATCGCCTTCGCGTTCATCTTCTGGCACGTCTTCCATACGCGCGGTTGGATCAATTCCGAGTGGTGGCTCGAACACGTCACGCGACCGTTGGGCGGAGGCAAGTTCGAGTGGGAACATGCCACGCGCTCCGGCATGACCATGTTCCGTGCCGCACCTTGGGTCGGCATATTGTATGCCGTTGGGATGCTCTCAACCGTCTATCATTTTGCGAATGGATTGTGGACGATGGGCATCACGTGGGGCGTTTGGACCAGCCCCCATTCGCAAGCCCGAGCGAGCTTGGTCTGCGGCCTGATTGGCCTGGGCCTGGCAGCGGCCGGGCTGGCGTCGCTGGCCGGTTTTTATTTCATGCCCATGCCCCCGGTTTAATGGATACATCTGATGGCGAAACAATCGGTAATGATCGTTGGCGGAGGGTTGGCCGGAATGGCCGCCGCCATCAAGCTGGCCGAACTAGAATGCGACGTCGGCATCATGAGCCTTCTGCCGCTCAAGCGGTCGCACAGCGTTTGCGCCCAAGGCGGCATCAATAGCGTCAACGATCTTACGCGGGCACTCGGCGATAGCGAATGGAAGCACTTCGACGATACGGTCTACGGCGGCGACTTCCTGCAACATCAGCCGCCCGTCAAGGAATTGGCCTACTGGGCGCCCACCATCATCGAGCTCATGGACCGGCTCGGCGTGACGTTCAATCGCACGCCGGAAGGTTATCGCGATCAACGCCGCTTCGGCGGTACGCTCTACCAGCGCACCGCCTTTGCCGGGGCGACCACCGGGCAGCAATTGCTCTATGCACTCGACGAACAAGTTCGCCGCTGGGAAGTCGCCGGGCGGCTTAAAAAATACGAATACTGGGACTTCCTCGGCCCGGTGCTGGATGAGACGGGCCGCTGTCGGGGTTGCGTGGGTCAGGACTTGGTTTCGATGGAAGTGCGGGCCTTTCCCGCCGATGCCGTCGTTGTCGCCAGCGGCGGCTGCGGCACGATTTATGGCCGCTCGACGAACTCCGTCGCCTGCAACGGTGCCGCCGTCAGCCGCGTCTATCAAGCCGGCGGACACTACGGCAACGGTGAGTTCATCCAAGTCCACCCGACCGCTATCCCTGGGGCCGATAAGCTGCGATTGATTAGCGAAAGTGCCCGCGGCGAAGGGGGCCGCGTTTGGGTGCCGCGCATGCCGCAAGACCCCCGCTCGCCGCAAGACATCCCCGAGAAGGAACGCTATTACTTCCTCGAAGAGCGGTATCCCAAATATGGCAACCTCGTCCCCCGCGATATTGGCACCCGCGAGATATTCAAGGTCTGCGTCAAGGAGGGTTTGAGCGTTCAGGCCGGGCGGATGTGCGTCTATCTCGACGTAACGCACCTCCCTCGCGAGTTGCTCGACCGCAAGCTGGAAGGCATCTTGGAGATTTACGAAAAGTTCCAAGGCGTCGATCCTCGCAAGGTGCCGATGAAGATATTCCCCGGCGTCCACTATACGATGGGCGGGCTATGGGTCGATTACGAAGCCAACGGCGAAGGCGGCTTGAACGTCGGCTCGCCGCGGAACCAGCAGACGAATGTGGCGGGACTCTATGCCATTGGCGAGTGTGAGTACCAATACCACGGCGCCAACCGCCTGGGGGCGAACTCGCTCGTGGCGTGCATCTTCAGCGGCCTGATGGTAGCACCGGGCATCGTCAACTATGTCGCCAGCTTCAAGGGTGCCAAGGCGGGCGAGTTGGCCTCTGGCGTCTTCGATCGAGCGGTTCGCAAGCATCGGGAGTATTACGACTCGCTGATGTCGCGTCCGCAAGGCGGAACGAATCCGTATAAGATTCACGGCGAATTGGGCCGCGAGATGACCAAGTCGGCTACGGTCGTCCGCGACAACGACGAAATGCTCGCAACCTACGCCAAGGTATGCGACTTGCAAGAACGGGCCCGCCATTGCTCGATTTCCGATACCAGCAAGTGGGCCAACCAAACTGCCCCTTTTGCTCGGGCGTTGGAGGACATGTTCCCCATCGCCAAGGCGATCTTGAAAGGCGCGATCGCCCGCGACGAATCGCGCGGTTCGCACTACAAGCCGAGCTTCTCGATGCCGGAGATCAAGGCCACCGACCCCGCCGAACAGCGTCGCGAGGCGGAAGTGTGGTGCGATCGTTTTGAAGCCAACAATCGCAAGTGGCTGAAATCGACGATTGCCGCGTGTACGCCCGACGGCACCCCCTCACTAAGCTACGAAGACGTAAACACCAGCCTCATCCCTCCCCGCCCGCGTCTCTACGGCCTGGCCGGCGGCGACGTGATCGAACAGGTCTGGAAGGAGCGGAAGAGCGGGCAAGCGGGAAGGGGGAATGGCGAGAAGTAGCAAACGAGACTCGCCCCCAACGGTATCGCGTCCCATTTCCAATAACCCATTCCCCATTCCACCTTCCTTCCATGCAACACTTTCTCGTTCGCGTCCTCCGTCAAGACGAACCTGGTCGCCCGAACTACTGGGACGAATTTCGGGTCGAGCACGAATCCGACATGAACGTCATCAGCGCGCTGCAAAAGATCGCCGAGACGCCGGTCACTTCGCAGGGCCGCGACGTTTCGCCGGTCGTTTGGGAATGTAACTGCCTGGAAGAGGTCTGCGGCTCCTGCACCATGCTCATCAACGGTCGCGTGCGGCAGGCATGTTCGGCGTTGGTCGATAACCTGCTGGGCGATCAACCGGAAGCAATCGAGTTGCGACCGATGACGAAGTTCCCCGTGGTCCGCGACCTGATGGTCGATCGCGCGCGGATTTTCGCTTCGCTGGAAAAGGTCAAGGCGTGGGTGCCCGTCGATAACTACCACGACATGGGCCCGGGGCCGCGACAGTCGCAAGAGCAGCAGGAAGCGGCCTACAAATACAGCCAGTGCATGAGTTGCGGTTGCTGCTTGGAGGCCTGCCCGCAGTTTCTGAAGATCGAATTAAAAATCGAGCCAGGCGAAACGCAGGAGCAGTTCCATGCCCGGCAGCGGGAGGCGGCCGACCGCTCCTTTGTCGGTGCCCATGCGATTGCCCAAGTCGATCTATTCAACATGAACCCCATCGGTGCCATGATGGCCGGCGAGCGGCTCGACGCCCTGACGGCGGAGGGCGGCATCCAACTCTGCGGCAACGCGCAGAATTGCGTAAAAGTCTGCCCCAAGGGCCTGCCGCTGACCACGGCCATTGCGCGCGGTGGGCGGGCGGCAACGATACACTCGCTCAAGAGTCTATTCGACCGGTAGAAGCCCGAGCGAAAACAGCCCCTCCTCCCCGCACCAATCTCGCCTCCGCCCATCCCATCAACCAGCGCGGATGCGCCGTCGATTGTTCCGGCAAATAATAGCGTCTCCTGTATTTGAAAGCTGTTCTTGACCCTCCTGGAAATACTACCTGAGGTGGTGCCGATTCAACGAAGAGGGCAACACCATAAAATGATGGATTCCATTTGCCCGATGCGGTTCATTTGGATGGAATCGTTGAGCCGATTGCCCTCTTGGATCAGGGTGTCAAGATG
>JANXOJ010000459.1 GCA_025353625.1 Planctomycetota bacterium
CGGCAAAGTCTGCCGTGCTGACCGCCCCGCCTGCGCCGACGCTCGTCAGAATCTGGATCTTATCGGCCCGGCCAATCGAGCCGTCGGCAAAGAGACTTTGCACGAGATTGCCCAAATCGGCATCCTGGAAACCGTTGGGCAACGGCGTGGGCGTCGGCGTGGGATTGGGGGTCGGGGTTGGGGTCGGCGTTGGGGTCGGGGCCGTAACGCTGACGCCGGCGGTGCCGTAGACCGAGCCGCTCTTCGCAATGATGCCGTAGTTATCGGCCTTTGTCGGCGCGCTGTAGAGTCCGCTGGAGCTAATGCTGCCGCCGGTTGCACTCCAAGTGAACGCGGGCGGTGCGGTCATGGCCTGATTGAATTGATCGATGCCTTGGGCTGCGAATTGCTGCGTGGCACCCGACTGCAACGAAGTCTTATTGGGCGTGACCGAAATGCTCGTCAGAGTCTGAACGACATTGACCGAGAAGCTAAACGACGCGCCGCCGTCGTTCGCTAAAACCTTTAAGACGTACGATCCGGCCTTGCCGAAGGTCGCCGTGGTGACGCCGGAACCGCTGGCAAAGGTTGCCGCCGACGCCCCGCTGGGATTCGAGGGCGACGACCAAGTCAATCCGGGCAGCGACGTTATTGCATTGCCGAACTGGTCGGTCGCTCTGACAGAAAGCTTCTGACTCGTGCCGGTGATTTTGATCGGCGTGCCGGAAACAACCGGGCTGGTCGAATCGCCCGCGAAGACGTTGATGCCGGTGACGATTTGTGGAACGGTGATCGTGACCTTGTTCGTGACGGAGAGCCCGCCGCCGTCAACGATCGTCACCGAGACGGAGTAGACGCCCGCTTTGGTGAACGTGAGCGTCGTGCTCTTCGCACCATTCGTTCCGCTGCTGGAGAATTGGGCCGTCGCGCCCGACGTAGTCGAGGTCGCGGTCCAGTTGTAAATGAGGTTCGACTCGCCTTTGTCGTCGGCGCCCAAGACGGACAGGTTGATGCTCTTGCCGTTGAAATTGGCCGTGTTGCCGCTAATGGAACGAGCCACGGTTGGGGCCGCATTGGTGGTCGTTCCCTTCGGCGCAGCGGTCGGCGTGGAGTGGTGCCCGATGGATGCCAGCAAGTGCAACTCGCCGGTCAGGCTGTGCGCCGTGCAAAGCAGTCGCGATTCGAGCTGTTCGCCGCGAAGGACGCGAGGATTTCTGGCGAGGTTCTTCTGGCTACGAGCGCGGTTTGAGCGGCGAAACGACATAACTTGCCTCCAGATCGAGACTGCAAATAGGTGATAAGTTCGCAAGATGCGAGACGACGAACGTCGAGCCGAAACGTTCCAAGATGAGTTGAACGTCAGGGCATCTCAAACCTAGGTTGCGTTTTGCAAGAATGCAAATGGAGAATGGAAAAAAAGCAGGTTCCCCCTGCCGGAGGGAACCATTGTGCCATCCCAATAAGAACGCTCGGAGTCCTCCGGCGATTCCACACGCAAGGGACCGCTCCGGCAGAACCGACCTACTCGCTCTCAACCCACGAGTCAAAAACCCGCACTTGCTTCCAATTGGGTTTATTTTCGGCGATGAACGTTAGATGTCGCGGGGCCTCTTGGTAGGCATCGTGCGCGGCTCGATCGGCGAAGACAACGTGCAACGCAACATCGAACGCGCGGTCGTTCACCGGTCGCTCGAACTCATCGGCAAGCGGGCCAGCCGCGAAGAAGACCGTGCCGGGATGGCCGGTGAGATAGGTCTTGCAAGCGGCGGCGAGCCGTTCAATGGCCGCGGACGAATTATCGTGGAGGCTGAAAAAGACATTGTGCGAAAGCATCGCGGGAACTCCTGGTTGGATGAATGGGATATTCTAACATCCCGAGTGGATGTTGGCCAGTTGTCGGCAACACGCGAGCAGATCCTCAACATTTACCGGCTTGGCCAATACGCGGACGCCCATTTCTGCCGCAAGTTGCACTTCTTTAATGCGCGGAAAATCCAAGAGGGCCAACACCCGAGTCGGCGCGACGCGCGCGGCGAAGTCCCGTAGCTCGGCAAGACCTTTGGCATCGAGCGACGTGCCGTCGAATAGCGCGGCGACCGCCCCACGCACCCCACCGGGCTGCCGTGGATGCAGCCAGGCCGTCGCATATCCGGCCGCTCGACAGGCCGCCGCGAGAAAACCTTCCATCTCGGCCCGGCGAGACCATAAGGCCACGAGTCCGGTCGCTTGGGGCAAGGCGGCCGTCGTGGAGGCGAGCAGCCGTTCTTCGTCCGTGGCCGTTAGCGGCAATGCCCAAGTGGAACCGCGACCCTCGGCCCACTTGGACAACTTCCGCGGAAACCGTGCGACCGCCTGATGCCAGTAAACGCGAATCACGCCCGGCAGGGGATGGCCGCTGCGAGGTTCGCCTTCGCACCACATGCCCAACAGCGCAACGATGCGAGCCAGAGGTGCTGCCGTACGAAGGCAATCGACACCGTCCGAGGTGAACTGGCCGGGGTGCGACTGGGCGAGAACGATCAGCGGGGCGAAAGCATGTTCGTCTTGGGTATTGTTGAGCCCGTCAACCGCGCTTTCAATATCGGCAAAACGATGCACCCTGCTGAGCGCATCGAGTACCGCACAGCCGTCGCGGAATTCCTCACGGGACGCATCGCCGACGAGATAAACGTCCACATGAAGGGCCTGCATCGATCGTTCTCCACTACATTGCGGCTTCGATGTCCAGGAAAATCTGCCGAGCCGAGCGGGCGTCGGCGGCAGACCGCAGCGACTCCAACATTCCCTGCGCGGTCAAGATGCGACTCAATCGGGCCAGCGTCCTTAGATGCCCACGGTCTTCCGTCGAGCAGATCAGGAAGAAGACATCGGTCATCGGCACATCGCTGCCAAACGGAATTCCAGTCGAGGTGACTCCCAGTGCGATGAACGCCTCCGCGAGCATCTTGGGCATGGGCCGTCTCGGGTGGAGGAGCGCGACGCCGTTGGTCAGGGCCGTGCTGTGCATCTCTTCACGCGAACGAACCGCTTCCGCCATCGCGGCCGCATCCCAGAGCAATCCGGTTTGCGCAGCCACTTCCACCATCGCACTGATGACGGAGCTCCGGGTTCGAGCTTGCAGCGGTATGGCAATGCCTTCTAACGTCAACAGCTCGGAGATGGAAACATCTTGCTCCGTTTCCGTCTTCGAGTTGCGGCGAAGGACGCCCTCCACTTCCAGCAACTCTTCTTCGTCGGAAAGCCCGATCCGTTCTTCCAGCCAATGGTGAATATCGCTCTTGGAAAACCGCCATTCGCCGCTCACCTTCCGCCCTGGAATCTTGCCGCGATCCGCCAGCTTGGCCACCTGTTGCGGCGCAAGATGCAGATATCGGGCCAGGGTTGGAAGATCGAAGTCGGTATAAGGCATGGGGCTGCGGCACGACAGACATTTTTAGCGGTGAGGCTCGAAACCCCACCGGTGTATTAGCTACCCGCGATTTTAGGCCGAAAAGTGAAGGCAAACAAGGGGGAAGCATGGTCTTAGCACCGCAGAGTGGGTAGAGCGAAGCACAACCGACGGTTTTCACGTACGAGGAAATGTTGGCCGCAGTGCTGCACGCGACCGACTCGCGGAACGATTCCAGTAATTTGGGCAGGTTCCAAGCGAGCAATGCCCAAATTCGCATCGAGCGCAGGTTTTATACCCTTGGGGGGAACGCACGATCTACGTTCGCGATTGCGCGATGAGCGCGGCCGCTCCTTGGGCGAGAAGGTCTTCGGCCACCTGCTTTCCGAGCAACTCGGCATCCGAAGCCATGCCCGCTCGGGCGGCTTCCAGCTTTTGCCGGCCGGCCGGATCGAGCACGCGGCCGGTGAGAACGAGTTGTTCGCCCTCCATGCGACCCCAGCCGGCAATGGGGGCCATGCAGCCGCCGTGCAGGACGGCCAGCATCGTCCGCTCGGCTTTCACTGCGGCGTGCGTGGGAGCATGATCGAGCGTTGCCAGGGCATTCAGAAGGTCCGCGTCATCGGCTCGGGCTTCAATCCCCAGGGCACCTTGCCCCACGGCCGGCAGCATCCGTTCAAATGGCAGGACTTGCGAAATATGCTGCGCGAGGCCCAGCCGTGCCAAGCCCGCCTCGGCGAGAACGATCGCTTGAAAGGGGCCCTCGCGAAGCTTTCGCAATCGCGTATCGACATTGCCGCGAATGTCGCGCACGATAAGGTCGTTGCGATGATAGAGCAACTGCGCGCGACGTCGCAGGCTGCCGGTGCCGACGATGGCCCTCGGTGGGAGTTGCTCCAGCGCGGTAAATTGTTCGGAAACCAAGACGTCGGACGCCGGCCCACGCTCCGGCACGGCAGCCAGCGTCAAGCCGGGCACGGCTTCCGTCGGCAGATCCTTCAGGCTATGCACGGCCAAGTCGATCCGACAGGCCAACAATTCCCGCTGGATTTCCTTGGTGAAAATGCCCGTGCCGGAAATCGGGCTGCCGACCAACTGTTGTTGATCGCCGCTGGTGGCAATGTGAACCCGTTCGACCTCCAGCCCGCGTGCGCGGAGTTGGGCGGTCACCCAATCGGCCTGCCACTGAGCCAGCAAGCTGGCGCGCGTTCCCAATCGAAATCGCACGGAGTTGGTCATGGTACGACTTTACCCGTTGCTCGAGGTTTCCGTCGGTTCGGAATTTCGCAATCGCTGCAATTCCTGCGGCGGCACGACGAGGCCGCAACTCACCAGGTATTGTAACGCCTGATCGATGGTGATGTTCAAGTCAATGACCTCGCGTTTTAGGACCGTCAGGGAATAGCCCGACATCGGCATCGGCGACGACGGGATGAATACGCCCAGGACCGGTTCGTTGGCCGCCGCGCGGATATCGATGAGCCCTTCGCTGGTGACGAAGGCGATGCTCCACATGCCGGGCCGAGGAAATTCGACCGCCACCACGCGCGTGAACTGCATTTGCTTATCGCTGAGAAAGAAATTGCTGACCTGCTTGACCGACGAATAAACGCTGCGAATCAACGGCAGCCGCTGGATGGCCAATTCGATCCGATCGCCGAAAAACCGGCCGATGCCGGCTGCCATGAGCTTGCCCAGCAGATAGACCAAGAGGATAAAAATAGCGAAGAAGCAGGGAATCGCGAAGTAGGGCCGCAGATAGGTTACCTCGACGTAGCGATGCAAAACGCCTTTTGCCGTCTGCGGCATTTTGTCGTCGCCCGGATCGCGACGCACGCGATCGTATATGGCGAAGGGAAGAAAGTTGCCGTCGTCGAGTTCCTGATAGGGAACGCCCTCGACCGTGGCCGTCCGCTTGGTGGCATCGGTAACCGTTAAATCGGTGCGAATCTCGCGACTCAAAAACCAGACGATCCCCTCGCGGGCACCGACATTGACCGGCTCGAGCAGATATTGCCGCGTCGTGCTGATGATCCAGATCAAAATCACGACCGTCAGCAGCGGCGGCGCAAGCACGCCGATGCCCCGAAGCACCGCCGAGCGGAACGCACCGACGCCTAGCTTGTCGATCAATTTTATCTCGGGCGGTGCCATTTCCGGTTCCCTTGGTGGGTCTTCGCGGCCTCTGCTCAGGCATCGCAGCGTTCCATACCACCGTACGTTTCAGTTAATGTCCGTGGGCCCTCGCGACGATCGCCACATGCACGGCTACCGCGCCGGACTGCTTGAGCAAAGCGGCGATCTCGCTGCAAGTGGCACCCGTCGTCAGGATATCATCGACTAGGAGGAGCCGCGACCCGTGCCAACGTTGTCTATCGACTCGTCGCAGCCTAAAGGCACCGCGAACGTTGCGGAACCGTTCGCGCGGCAACAAATCCTTCTGAGGAATAGTATACCGGCAGCGAAGCAACGTGCGCACCACCGGCACGCCCAACTTTCGGCCCAAACATTCGGCAAGTAGGTCGGAACCATTGACCCCGCGAATGAGCCGCTTCCGCCAGTGCATCGGGACCGGCACCACGGCATCGGGCCGAAATTTGGCCAATTCCTCACCGCATCGCTCCGCCAAGAGCCGACCCAAAGCCAGCGAAACGGCCTCGCCCGACAGGCGTTTGGTATTCAAGACCATTCCTCGCAACGCGTCGGAGTATTCGCCCAGCGGCAAAACGGCGTCGAAATGCAGCGAAAAATCCTTACATGCCGGGCAGCGATCCGACGGTCGAACACCCTGCGGCAACCCAGCCCCGCAACGAGGGCAAACCGGCCCAAGGGGCGGCGCGATGGAATCGATACATTTTTGGCAGATGGCCAACTCAGCCTCCTGCGGCAGGTCGTCTTCACAATTCAGGCAACGTGGTGGAAGGACCAGATTGAGGAGCCTGCGGCCAAATTGCCGCACGACAGACCACGTCCGGCGAAGTTGGGAAGCGGCAGACAAGCTAAATTGAGATTTATTCACCGCAAAAGGTCGCCAGGATCGCGAAGCGGGTCGAGAAGCCGTAGCTCATTGTATGCCCAGTTGGGGCGGAAGTGCAATTTGGGCCGGCGGTCGAAATAACGGCGACCGAGCGACGATCTTCGGTCGAGGAAACGAATCGTAAGCGTGTACCGGGCGGTAAGGAAGGGCGCAGGTCGATGTTTTTGGCCCTCCCGTTTCTAGGTGCTAACTCCGCATTTTGACGGTCGGTGTCCGCATCTGCTGCCAAACCCGGGCCAAACCTGGGCCAAGCACCGAATGCACTTTCATGGCGGCGTCGACAATCTGGCCGCCGATCGCGTTGAGATCCATTGTTAATCCTATATGGACGAGGAGCCAATAGAATTACCGTGGAGGCCACGGAGGATCGCAGAGGAAACTCTCGTTCTTTCTCCTCAGCGTCCTCCGCGGTCCATTTCTTGCATTAAATTAGAAGTATGCCACTCCATGCTCACGGAAGCATCTGGCCAGGTTCCGGGCATGTTTCGTATACGGCCGCGTGATGTCCGCCAGCACCAACGGTGCGTCCAATACCCGTCCAGGCTAACGGCCTGGGTTCCAACTGCCAACAGCGGAAAAAACGGACAAAACGCCCTTGACTCGCCGCGGGCCATTTCGTACTCTCCCGGTCCTATGTCGAGAAAAAAGTTACTACTTCTGGGATTTTTGCTCGTCGCCGCGCCGGGACGTGCGGCCGATCTGGGCGAACCATCCAGCATCGCCTTATCCAGCATCGCCGACGCTCAAACGGGCGTCTTGCTGTTGCGCAACGGCCAAGTCATCGAAGGCCGCATCGAGTGCCTGGGCGACCACTACTCCGTCGCCTTGCCCGACCAGGAATTGCAGATTCGCACCGGCAGCGTCGAGTTCTGGTGTCGCGATTTGCATGAGGGTTATCGGCGCAAAAAGCAGGTCGTTGGGGCAAACGACGTGCAAGGCCACATTCAACTCTTTCAATGGTGCGATCACCACGGGCTTTTGGATTGCGCGGCCTTGGAACTTGCCGCTGCCGAAGCCATCGACAAAGAGCATCCCATGATTGCCGTTCTGAAGCGGCGATTGAAGATTGAAACCGCGCAGAAGAACGAACCGCGTCCGCTGCCCAAAGCGGGGCCGCCGCTGCCCAGCGACGAACAGCTCGATCAGATGATCCGCGGCATGCCGCCCGGCACGGTAGAGACGTTCGTTCAGTTCGTGCAGCCGATCCTCTTGAACCATTGCCCCGGTGCGGGCGGATACCCGCTGCCCGGTAATCGAAATTTACAACTGATGCGTCCCACATCGGGCGAATCGCCGAGCCGGCGGATCACGCAACGCAACCTTCATGCGATCCTGCAATACATCGACTGGGACAATCCGGGGCAAAGCCCGCTGCTGAAGGCGACGCTCAGCTCGGCGGCTATCGGCAACTCCGCGACGTTGCCAAGCCAACATTCGTCGCAATATCAGAAGCTGGCACAATGGGTTTACCAAGTGGCCCAAAAGCCGATGCCCGCCGACGAAATGGAGCCGTCGCCAACGGTTGAAAATGCCTCCTTCGCGGAATTGGCAAGCGGTGGTTTGAAGTCCGCTCCGATGCACATTACCTCCGCACGCTCGATGCCGCGCGTACTCGGCAATATGAACAAAGCCCCGGCAGCCGACGCCCCAAGGCTCGATAGAACCCTGGATCGCGATCCCAAAGAGGGCGATGCCAGACCGATCGAGCCGCGAACGGCACGCGGCACGACATCGCGCCAACCGAACGACGCAGCCCACGCCAAGCGGGCCGCCCTTGCCGATGCTTCCGACCCTTACGATCCGGCCTTCTTCAACCAGCAATCGGGCGGGGCAAGCGCAGCAGATGCGACGCTTCCCACGCCCGCTGCGCGGGTGATTCGTGGCGACGGAAAGTAACGCGACTACTTCAACTCAATCCGATAAGGCATCCAAAGCAAAACTCGCTCGCTCAACAGATTCCTCCAGACCGATGCTTGACGCACGGTCTTGACGACTTCCGGCATGAGCGAATCGAAGTCGCTGGCGTTGGCCCCGTCGCCATTGAAGAGCTGCTCGAAGAAGTTTTTGGACTGCGGCAGGGACTCGATTTCGACATCGGCGTCGGGCTTCAAACCGGCGAGTGTCTTGGCCTCTGCAACGGCGTCGGCCAGCGTGCCTACTTCGTCGATCAGCCCCAGTTTCTTCGCCTGCCGACCGGTGTAGACGCGGCCTTGGGCGAGTTCTTCCACGCGCTTGTAGTCCATCTTGCGACCGCTGGCGGCTTTGCTAACGAACTCGTGATAGGTCTCTTTGAGCAGCGAGGTCCACGCCTTGCGTTCGCCGTCGGAAAAGGGCTGATTGGACGAGAAGGCCCCACTGTTTTTGCCTCGGCTGATAATTTCCGTGTTGATGCCGACTTTCTCGTATAGCCCGCCGAGGACGAGCTTACCGCCGATGACGCCGATCGATCCGGTGATCGTGCCCGGCTCGGCAAAAATCTTCTTCGCACCCATTGCGATGTAATAGCCGCCGCTGCCGGCCACATTGCCCATGCTGGCGACCATCGGCTTCTTCGTCCGCACGGTCTCGCGCCAAATCAGATCGCTGGCCGTTGCCGACCCGCCGGGACTATCGACGCGCAATACGACGGCGACGACCTTGGGGTCGCTGAATGCCTTGTGCAGCGTTTCGATCATCGTGGTCGAGCCGAGCGAACTGCCGCTAAACATGCCGCTCTGACTCTTGCCCTCGATAATCTCGCCGACCGCATAGACGACGGCGATCTTCTGCTTCTTACTCGACGCTTCCGCCTTCTTGCCGCCGGAGAACAGTTCCATCAATTTAACGATTCCGCCGATGCCGGAGAAGTCGGTGTCCACTTGTTTTTTCTTATAGTTGCTTACGACCTCAACCTTTTCGACCTTCAGCCGCTTGGCGAGCGAAGCCTCGAATTCGTCGGCGTAGAGGATATCGTCGATGAGGCCCGCTTTCTTCGCCATCTTCGCGCTGAACAATCCTCGATCGATGAGCTTCTTTACGTCGAGATCGACAATATGGCGATCGGCGGCAATGGTGCCGACCATCTGCTCGTAGGCATCGTCAACGATCGCTTCCAGGCTCTCGCGGAGCGGCTCGCTCATGCTGCTGCGGGTCATTGGCTCGCCGGCACCTTTGAATTTGCCCATCTGTAGGCCGTCGAACTTCAGACCCAGCTTGTCGAGAAAATTCTTGTAGTACGAAACTTCCGCCCGAACGCCGGCCACGATCAGTACGCCCGACGACGGCATGATAATTCGATCGCATGCCGAGGCGACGAGATAGGTGCCGGAGTCGGCGCTGGTCAATTCGGCATAGACGGGCTTGCCGGCCTTTTGCACGCGAGCGATTGCCGCGCGGACTTCATTGACCTTGCCGCGTCCCAGTTCCATGTCGTCGATGCGGAGCCAGACGGCGGCGACTTTTTTGTCGGCGGCCGCCTCTTCAAGTTTCTCGGTCAACTTGGCCAGCGATGGCTGCATGTCGCCGAAGAGGCCCGCTTCGGTCGCGCCTTCGGGATATTCTCCATGCAGCGAGAGACGAACGACGGTGGTTTTGGTTTCGGTCGCTTTGCCGGCCGGGGCCTTCGCTGCGGCTTGCGACTTTGCGGCGGCGCTCGTCGGCTTGCCTTCGTCCGCTTCTTCTTTGAATTCCTCTGGCTCGGAAGATTTTTTTGCCGACTTGTCGTCGGTCTTCGCCTTCTTGCCGAGGGCGGCCCCGGCAACTTCTCGACCTTCGGCCTTAACCGAAAGAGCCAACGAGACGGACAGCACCACAGCCAGAACTGCGGCAGTCAGGACGGCAAAACGATCGAATTTTAACATTTTCATTCCCTCGCTGGGGTGTTTTGTTTAACGAATGGACGACACGAAGAAACAGCACAACTCTAATAGTCTACCTTACCGGCCTGTCAATGTCAGCAGGCTGGGCAGACTTTACCTAGTCACATTATAGGGATTGGAGGATTTGAGGGAATAACTGAAAGCCGAAACGAGCTTGTTCCCGACTACTTCACGTCGCAAATCGCCCGCCGACCCGGCGACTCCTCGACTTCGACCCGCAGACGCGTTGGCGGGTCGAAGCCGGCGTCGGCCACTGCGGCGATGAGTCGTTCGGCCAAATAGCGTGCCATCAGTTCCACCGTGGTGCCGGCTAACGGTAAAATACGACATTCGACGGCCGGGAATATCCACCGCCGCGGCGGAAAGGTCACTTCGACCTCGCCTTCATCTTCCTTCACCCGAATTACCGGGCTGTGGCGCGGGAGTAAAACGGCGTGGTCCAGTTCTCGCAGGATCGATTTTAGCACGGTTCCGAGAGCGATGAAATCGACCACGCAGTGGACATCATCCAACGGGCCGGCGATCTCCACGGCGACGCGGTAGTTGTGTCCGTGCAGCGGCTCACAGATGCCGTCGGGCAAGAGGATGAAGTGTGCGGCACTGAAAATCAGGTCGTCGCCGTCGAGTCGCACGGAATAATCGGGCATGTTCAACGATTACCGGCCACCCTTGCCGCGCGGATTCCCAAATTGAAAATCATTGCTGCCGGATGGTGGGCGCGGTCGAGGCGGTCTACTGTCGTCTTTCGCGCCGGGTGCCGAATCCTGATGGCCGCCGATTGGTTGTGGCACGTCGGGGGGCGCGGTGAACTTTTCGTACTCTGCGACATCGGTCACAACATCGTGGATCACCAGATTGCCGGTGTTGTCCATGATGATAACTTGGCCGGGGACGAAGAGACTCTTGTCTTTCAACGACAACGGCTGGCCGCCAAACAGATCGACGAGGATGCAATTGCTGGTGAAATCGACGTTGACGGATTCGGAGTTGTTGCGCGGAGCGGATTGATCGCGGTGGCCGCGCGGCCCTTCTTCACTAGCCGCTGCCGCAGAGGCACGCGGCACGGGCGGCTTGAAGACTTGATCCGGAAAGTCGAGAACCGTCCCGCGAACTCGACCGCTAAACTCCTTGAATGCCTTGGTGCCGGTCTTCTCGATCCACTTTGTGACGCGGACCTCGGCATTGATCTCCTGGCTTCCTTTGGAGCCGACAATCGGCCCGGCGAGTAGTTCGGAATCTTCCGGAATCCGAACGGAGGGCGAGGCGGCCGACCATTTGGCGTAGGCAGGATCGATCTGCACGGCCGTGCGGACGTTGTTGGCGTCTTTCTTTTCCGCGCCTTGACCGATATAGGCGAATTTGGCAAATTCCGGCTTCTCTAAGACGTCGGCGTGCATTTCCTTGTCTTCGCGATTTGGATTTGCGAGGACTAGAAAGACGCGATAGCGATAGTGCTTGCCGGGCTGCACATCGGTATCGATGAAACGCAACAGCAAGTAATCGGGCAGGGTGGCGGTAATTTCTTCCGCCTTGCTTTTGACGCCTTCGGCGGCTGGATTGGTGTTGCCGCCCAAACTATCAATATCATCGCCGCCGCCAACTGGAGACATTCCGTGCGAAGGCACGCCATTTTTGCCTCCTCCTTCGCCAACGACTCTACGATCTCGGCCACCCAGAGGAGTCTGCGGCCGTCCTTCGCCGTGAACTCGAATCGGCTGTCCCTCGCCGCCGTTCGCCGGATTCGCGGCATCCAGCGGAGCAACCGGGATCGTCGGCTCGTGGACGACTTCCTTGCCCCACGTGCCATCGGTCCAATGGGGAAGCGGCGAACACAAGATGGGATTTATCGTCAGCGGATCGGCAACCTCGGGGTCCAGGTGGCCCCAGGTCTCGGACAACTCCGTGGAAGATTTCAGGCTGAAAAATGCTTGGAGCTTATCCAGT
>JANXOJ010000467.1 GCA_025353625.1 Planctomycetota bacterium
GTTGTGCTGGTCGTTGGCAAAGTCTATGGCCCGGTCGCGTCGTTCGCGGGCGTGTTCGCGTAGCTCGTTGAATGCGTTCATTCCCGAAAAGTACGGGGCCGGGCGCGGCGGTCAACGGGCTAATGGGCTTGTGTGGTTACGCGGGGACAGTGACGACATTCTTGCCTCATGCCTTCGTATTGCGAATCCCCCGTAAGGATGGATTGCCAGGAAAAATCTTCGGGGCGAGCCCTGGATACCCTTGCCAGCGGGACGAAATGCGGGTAGATTACAGGTTTCCCGTCCTTAGCGACGGGCTGTGGGGATATTCTCGCCAGGATCGCAAGCATGTTGAAGATGTCGAAGACGTATATGGCCAAGCCGGGGGATCGGGAGGCCAAGTGGTTTCTTGTTGATGCGACGAACAAAGTCGTCGGCCGCGCGGCGAGCGATATTGCCATGATTCTGATGGGCAAGCATCGCCCCACCTACACCCCGCATATCGATACCGGCGATTACGTGATTGTGGTCAATGCGGAGAAGATAATTTTTGCCGACCCGGACAAGTGGGAAGAGAAAGAATACAGTTGGTACACCGGCTACCCCGGCCAACACCGCGAGACGGCAGCCACCCGCCGCAAGCGCAGGCCGGAAAAGATTCTTTCCGAGGCCGTGCGTCGGATGTTGCCGAAGAACAAGCTGGCGTTCAAGATGATCCTGAAGCTCAAGATATATACTGGCAACGAGCACCCGCACCAATCGCAGCAGCCCGTACCGCTGGAAGTGGCGATTAAGAAAACGCCCAAGAAGAAAGACGATGCGAAGAAGGAACCTGTTGCGGCCAAGTAAATTGGTTGTGAACGCAATCGGTCCCGTTCGGAATCAAATATCGACCGCCGGGTAAATCTCGGACATTCATTCATCGGATTCATTTGCAGGAAATATAATGGCAGAGGCAGCGATCAAACTCAAAGGCAAGCCCGACGACATCCTGGGAACCGGGCGACGCAAGACCTCGTGCGCGCGGGTTCGTATGCGGACGGGTTCGGGAACGATCCTCGTCAACAGCCGTCCGTACAATGAGTACTTCCGCAATGCCTCGCAACAAAATGCCGTGCTGGCCGCACTGCTCCAGACTGGCAAGCGCGATACGGTCGATCTCATGATTCGCGTCGATGGCGGCGGCATTACCGGTCAGGCCGACGCCTGCAAGCTGGGCATCGCTCGTGCCTTGAAGAAGTCGGGCGAGCCGCTCGAGAAACTTCGCGACAACGCCCTCTTGACGCGCGACGGCCGCATGAAGGAACGCAAGAAGTACGGTCTCCGCGGCGCACGTCGTGGAACGCAGTTCTCGAAGCGATAATTGCCGTAGTTCGCCCATGCCCTCCAATCGCATCATCATCGCCGGAGGGAGTGGGTTCGTCGGTCAAGCCCTTGCCGGCTCGCTTTTGGCGGCCGGTTACGAGGTTTCGATTCTTACTCGCCCCGGCGCAGCGCGAAACCTCCGAGGGAGTGCCGTTTCCTGGGACGGCGCGACGGTTGGCGACTGGGCCAAGACGCTCGACGACGCTTTGGCCGTGGTCAATCTGACCGGCAAAGGAATCAATTGTCGGCAAACGGACGCCAATCAACGTGAGATCGTCCGTTCGCGCGTTGCTTCGGTCGAGGTGCTCGGTGAAGCAATCCGCCGCTGCAACCTCCCGCCGCAATCGTTCATTCAAGCGACCGCCGTTGGCTTCTACGGCGATTCCGGCGACAAAGTCTGCGATGAATCGACGCCGCCTGGAAGCGGTTTTCTCGGCGACACGTGTCGGCAATGGGAACGGGCTGTCGCCGACAGCCTAACGCCCGGCGTGCGGCGCGCTGTGATTCGCTTAGGCGTGGTGCTTGGCCGCAACGGCGGGGCATTTCCGCCGTTGGCCAGTCTGGCCCGTTGGTTTTTGGGCGGTGCCGTTGGCTCAGGGCGGCAATATCTAAGCTGGCTGCACTTGGCGGATGCCGTGCGAATCTTCGTCGCGGCGATTACGCGGGATGACATGAGCGGGGTCTATGTGGCCGCATCGCCGAACCCGGTGAGCAACGGCGATTTCATGCGCGAATTGCGCACCGCGATGCACCGTCCTTGGAGTCCGCCCGTTCCGGCACTTGCCGTCCACTTCGCCTCCCTCCTAACCGGCATCAACGCCGACCTGGCCCTCATCGGCCAGCGCTGCCAGCCGCAGAGATTGCTGGAGCAAGGATTTGCGTTTGAGTTTCCAGAGTTAGGCGCGGCGTTGCGGGAGTTGGTTGGGTAAGGGAGAATTGTCCTTGACGCTCGCGGACTTGCCCTCGATACCCCCAGTCGCAGCGTGGGGGGCTTTACTTTCCTGCCAGTTTCCGCGAAACTCGACGCGCAGGAACGCAAATTTGGAGGATCACTGCATGCGGCTGATATTGGTTGATCGCGCGACGCCCGAAAGGCGGAATTTTTATCCCTTGGCCCTCTCCCGCCCGATCTGGGAACTTCGCTGCGGTATCACTTCTCTGGGCGAAAAGATCGTCGATCGCACGCGGCCTGCCGATGTGGCCTGTTTTATGCCGCCGTATCTGGCCGGTCTACGTCAGAAGCCGTGGCCGGTTAATGATGCACGAAGTCTCGCCGGTGCCGATCTCTTGGTGGTCGATGCCCGCGTCAAGGCAGATGGTCTTACAAAACTTGGAAACGGCCCGAGTCGAATCGTACTCGACGCCAACGGCGAAGTCCTCGCCGCGCGGATCGCCGAGGTCGATCTGACGCGATTGAAAGCCGACTCGATCGAGGTATTTCTGGATTCGGTAAAGCGATCCTTGCCGGTGGCCCCCGACGTCGCGCTTCCCACCTGGAACTATCCGTGGGAGTTGATCCTTGCCAATCCAGCACAACTGACGAAAGACTTCCACGCGGCCGGGAGGAGCGGCATGGACGACTCCGCACTCATCGAACAGCCGCTCGCCATTCGCGGAAGTCGCAAGGATGTTTTCCTCGGTCGCGGCGTGAAGATTCATCCGATGGTCGTTCTCGACGCCGAACGCGGGCCGATCTATATCGATGACGAAGTCGAGATTCATCCCTTCACGCGGATCGAAGGACCGTGCTACATTGGCCCCAAATCGATCCTCTTGGGGGCCAAGTGCCGCGAAGGTAACTCCATCGGCCCCATGTGCCGCATCGGCGGAGAGGTCGAGGAGTCGATCATCCAAGGCTATTCCAACAAGTACCACGATGGCTTCCTAGGCCATGCCTACGTCGGCGAATGGGTCAATCTGGGCGCGCTGACGACGAACAGCGACTTGAAGAACGATTATTCCGACGTGAAGATGACGCTCGACGGCCGCACGCAGATTTCCACCGGCTCGACAAAGATCGGCGCGCTCATCGGAGATCATACGAAGACCTCCATCGGCACGCTCCTGAACACGGGAACCTGTGTCGGCGCGATGACGCTGCTTGTGACCAGCGGCAAGCTGCTGCCAAAATTCATCCCATCCTTCACTTGGCACCTCAACGACGCCATCATCCACGGCACCGGCAAGGAAAGCCTCTTTGCCACCGCCCGCACGGCGATGGCGCGGCGGAAGTGCGTTTGGACGGAAGCGGATGAATCGCTTTGGAATGCCGTTTATGAAATGACGGCGACGGAGCGGGACGAGGCAGTTGCAAAAAGCCAGCGAAGACAGGGAAAATGATCGCGTACAGACCCGGCAATGCACAGCTAGTCCACAAGAGGGGGGGTCGGAAGGGGTTCTGGAACTTATTCTGTTGTGGGTACTCGATTGAACCAAGTGCCGCACCACTTGACACCTACCAATTTGACCGATATGCTTATTGGATTACCAAGGCTCACTAAGTCAAGGTCTGACAAGATTTTGGAGCATCTCGGCTCTGCGGAGCGAGTCGAGAGGAGTGAGGACTATTGCCTTGAACCTATTCAAGACCCCTAACGGCTGCTGGATTTTGCGGCGGAGGTGCCGGTTTTCCGATAGGTTCACGGCCAACGCCGGGGAAGCGAAAATCGATGGATCCAAGCGAACTGCTCCGGATTGTAGACACGATCCACCGCGATAAGAACATTGACAAGGAAGTTGTCTTTGAAGGCATTGAAGCGGCGTTGATCTCTGCTGCCAAGAAGCACTACGGCGAAGAGGAAGATATCCAGGTCAAAATCGACCGCAAGACGGGTATGATTGAGGGTTCGCACAACGGTGCCTCGATGGCCCCGGAAGAGATGGCCGAACGGATCGGTGCGCAGACCGCCAAGCAGGTGATGATCCAAAAAATCCGCGAGGCCGAGCGGGACCACCTCTTCAACGAATACGAAGAACTCAAAGGCCAGATCGTCACCGGTACCGTGCAGCGCTACGAAGGCGGCGCGGCGACCGTGACCCTGCAAAACGTCGAAGCCATCTTGCCCAAGGGCGAGCAAATCCCCGGCGAGGCGCACCACGTCAACGAGCGCGTGCGGGCCACCGTCTATGAAGTCCGCAAGACCGGTAGCCGAGTCAAGGTGATCCTCAGCCGCACCAAGGCGCAGCTCGTACAGCGGCTTTTCGAGCAGGAAATTCCCGAAATCGCCGAAGGCGTCATTGAAATCCGCTCCATCGCGCGCGAGCCCGGCTATCGCACCAAAGTCGCCGTAAGCAGCATGGACCAGCGCGTCGATTGCGTCGGGGCATGCGTCGGCGTGCGCGGCAACCGCATTAAGAACATCGTCGATGAACTATCCGGCGAGCGGATCGATATCGTTCGTTGGAGCGAGGACATGCAGGCGTTGATCCCCAATGCCTTGCAGCCGGCTGAAGTTGAGGAAGTGATCCTCTGCCAAATGCTGGGGCGAGCCATCGTTTTGGTGCGTGAAGATCAGCTTTCGCTCGCCATCGGCAAACGGGGGCAAAATGTCCGCCTCGGCAGCAAGCTCTGCGGCTGGGATATCGAGATTATGACCCGCGAGGAGCTCGACGAGCAGATCGAACGTGCCGTGACCGGCTATTCGACGCTTGCCGGCTTGG
Source organism: Planctomycetota bacterium (assembly GCA_025353625.1). Taxonomy (GTDB): domain Bacteria; phylum Planctomycetota; class Planctomycetia; order Pirellulales; family Thermoguttaceae; genus JANXQG01. The sequence continues at coordinate 5,005 of JANXOJ010000467.1, forward strand.
AGCCCGAATTGGCCGAGAAACTCGTTGGCGAAGGCTTCCTTTCTTACGACGACCTCTCGATCATCGAGCCGGATGCCCTGATGGATATGGGCGGTTTGACTGCCGAACAAGTTGATGTCATCGTCGCCCAGGCCGAGGCCAGAGCGGAAGAGGCCGAGAAGGCCGCCGCCGAGCATCGCCGTCAGCGCCGCGATCAGGCAAAGAAGGGTGTGGCCGAAAATGAGTCGGCCGATGAATCGCAAGGGGAAGCGGAATTGTCGGCTTCGGACGAAATTGCCGCCGATGCCGTTGCCGATGATGCCGTTGCCGACGAAACCGCCGCCGAAACCGCCGACGTTGCCGAAACCGCGATCGATGAGAAGCCGCACGCGGCTGCCGCGCACGAGAACGGCAGTACGCATCATCCCGTCGTGAAAGTTGCCCCCGCTGCTGATGTGCATGGCGACTTGCACCCGGGCCACGCCGAAGGCGGCACCCACCACGAGAATTCCTGAGACCAGTAATTCTTAATTACAGTCCACCTGAGTAAGAGGTCCGTTTTGCCTATCCGTATTTACGCACTAGCCAAAGAGCTCGAGATCGACAACAAAAGGTTGGTCGATATCTGCAACCGCGCAGGTATCACGGGCAAGGGCTCAGCGCTGGCCAGCCTATCGGACGAAGAAGTCGTTCGCTTAAAGTCGTTCATGGCCGGCGGCAAAGGCGGAAAGGCCGATGGCGGGGCGGTGCGTCCGACGACGACTACGCCCGGCACCGCAGGCGGCAGCATTCGTCGCGAGGACTACATTGCCCCGGCGGGCGCGGGGGCCGGATCCAAGATTCCCGTTCTGCCTAAGCAAGACAAGCCGCCACTGGTCCGCAAAAAGCCGGAAGAACCCGCCGCGCCGCTGGAAGCGGTTCCGCCAGTTACGACCGCTCCATCCGCCGGGGCCGCACCGCCCAACAAGGTTTCTCCGTTGGTCAACGTGGAACCGGTCGTAGCTCCCCCGGCAGCACCGGTTGTGCCCGTGGCACCGGTTGCTCCCAAGCCGACGGCACCTCACGTCTCCAAGGCATCGCAAACGATCGGTCCGATACCGTCGCGGACATCGATGCGGCCGATGTCGGGTCCGCTGGGCCAGATGATGACCGGCAAGCGTCCTGCCGAGGGCAAGCCGGGCGACAAGAAGCTAGGCGACAGAAAGCCGCCCGACCGCACTGGGCCCTCGATCCATTTGGCACCGCTGCCGCCTCCGTCCAAATCGTCGCTGAGGCCCAAGGCCAAGGAGCCGACCCCGCAGAAGCCCGATATCAAGCTTCCGCTGGACGCCATTCGCGCGGGCAAGGTTGGCAGCAAGCCGCTTTCAGAACATCTGCGGAAGCACGAAGAGAAAAAACGCCGCGACGATCTGGCCGCAAAGAAGGGCCCATCGCGTCCCGGTGCTGGACAGCCAGGCCTGCCGCTGGACCCTGCGGCGGCGGGCAAGGATCGTCCTCGGCGCGGCGGCGTGGGGCGGCCAGCCGGAGCGGAGGAGGAACGCGAGGGTGCTGGACTCAGCACGCTCGGAGGGCGCGAGCAGCGGCAACTCAAGCGCAAGAAGTCAACGACCGTCAAGCGCCGCAATGCGGCGGGCGAGGAAATCGACGATACTTCGCGATCGCCGCGGCGCACCCAAATTCGCCGCACGGGAACCAATACGGCCGCACCGCGTAAAAACAATGTCGTCGTCGAATTGCCCTGCACGGTGCGTTCCTTTGCCGAAGCCACGGGCATATCCGCCGGCAAGATTCTTGGCAAGCTGATGGCCCTGGGGGTTGTGAGCAATATCGCGGCGAGCATCGATCCGGAGATGGCCGAACTTGTGGCCGCCGAGTTGGGCATCGACGTTAATTTCCGCGCGGAGGTCTCGCTTGAGCAGAAGGTGTTGGATACAGCCGGCGAGACCGACGCGCCCGAGTCGCTCGTGCCTCGTCCGCCGATCGTCACCTTCCTCGGGCACGTCGATCACGGGAAGACGTCGCTCTTGGACCACATCATCGGCCTGGACGTGGCCGCCCATGAAAAAGGGGGCATCACCCAACACATTCGCGCCTACAAGGTCGATAAAGACGGCAAGGTGGTTAC
>JANXOJ010000468.1 GCA_025353625.1 Planctomycetota bacterium
ATCCGCAATACGGCCGCGCGGCCGCGCACGGATGGCCCGTCGGCGTCACCGTTGGGGGCATGGCCCGCCATCGTCGATACGTCCCCTGCGAACTTTGCGGCGTCGCCATTTGGTGCGTTTCCATCGATCTATCGCGGCAGCTTCCCCAACGACTTGCCCTATTGGATGCGCGAGACCGACTGGTCGTGGCGGCAATTGAACCTCGTCGTTGACGACGAACTGATGTTCGCCAACAATCGCTCGCGGCTGACCGCGATCGACTTGGCCGGCGGCAAGCCCCGCTGGAATTGCGAACTCGACAACCGCTGGGCGGTGAGCGGCGTGCGCCCGCTGATCGACCGCGACGCAATCTATATCCGCGCCCTCGTTGCCGGCGGCCGGGTGGGCGTTGTCTGCCTCGACAAAAAGTCAGGCCGCAAACGCTGGCGGTGCGATTGCGGCGGAAATGCCATCAGCGATCCGCTGCTCGTTCGCGGCCGACTGTACGTTTTAGTACTCGGGCCGTCCGTTGGCCAGTTCATCGTGCCGCTCCGCCTCGTGGAGATTCACCCGCAAAGCGGTGAACTGCTCGCACGGCATCAATTGGCCGAGTCCGCCGAAACGCTCGGGTTCCTCCGCGAATGTCAAATCACTGCGTCTGCCAATTGCCTGATCGCCCTCTTTGAAGGAACCATCCTGTGCATCGACCTTGAGGGCAGAGTCCGTTGGCTGCGGCATGGGACGGGCGTGCCAATGGATATTGATCCGACGGCCGGCACCCAGCGGTGTATGCCGGCGATCGAATCCAACGGGCGGCTCTTCGCCCAACAGCCGGGCAGTTGTTGCATCGAAGCGTTGCGCGCGGATTCGGGTGAAATCGCATGGCGGCGGGGGATTGTCGGCCTAGCGGAAATCGTCGAGCTTCGCGACGAGCGGCTGCTCGTCAAAACGCTGCACGGCATCGTTGCCCTGCGTGCCAACGACGGTCAAGTTCTCTGGCAGCGGGAGTTCAGAGAATTCGTCGCCGCAACGATCTGCACGGCTTCCGGCCAGATCGTGATTATCGAACGCGAACGCTGGGGCGACAAGCCGAAAACGGCACTGCATTGGCTCGACCCGGCCACCGGAAAAACGTTTGCCGTCAGTGCCATCACCGGGCTGAAGAAAGAAGATACCGCCATTGGCCCGCTCGCCGCGCGCGGCAATCGCGTTTGGTGCTTTGCCGATGGCCCCCGTCGCGGGGACCAGCTCAACGGCGAGATTCCGAAACAGATTTACGAACTGCGGCCCGCCGGTTCGGCTTCGTTGGGAGAACTGCCGTGACGCCAACGTCCCGTATTGCATCATTCGCATTTTTGCTTCTTTCGGCAACACTTAGCAACCGCATCTGCCTTGCGGCGGATTTCTTTTCCAACGGCGAGCCGGACGCCAACTGCGCGGAACTGCGGCTCTGGCTGCGGGCCGATAAGGGGATCAAGGATATCCAAGGCCATAGTCCAGGCGATCCCGACTTCGACGGCGGCGTGGCTACCTGGAGCGATCTTTCGCCGCGCCACTTCGATCTCAAAGCCGCGCCGACGCGCGTGCCGGCGTTGGTGCCTCGTCAAGCGGCAGCCGGCGGACGACCGACGGTCGCCTTTGGCGGCGATCAAATTCTGACGAACCAAGAAGGGGCGCTGCACAGCCATGCCGCCGCAACGACCGTAGTTGTCCTGCAAGTGCAACGCGCCGGGCCGAACGGAAGCGTCGTCTACTGCGCCGGCAATCCATCGGGCAAGCATGAGAAGCTAGTCTGGAATCGCAGCGAGGAAGCCGACGAAACGTTCGGCTATCTGCAATGGCGGTTCCCCGTTCGCAACGGCGATGCCGGGCTGGAGAATCCGCTCGACACGCCTGCCGACGGTCGTTTTGCGATTGTGGTGGTCGAGTCGTATGGCGATGGAACGTCGATGGAAATTCACGACGGCCTCGGCGACCACCTGGGCTGTCAACGAGAGATTGTCGGCCAGGGCACCGTGCCCGAGTTGAATCAGTGCGGCAAAGGATATATTTTGGGCGGATCGTGGTCGCAGCAGCCGGAGTTGGCCTACAACGGCCAGATCGCTGAGGTACTCGTCTACAATCGGCATCTTTCGCACGCCGGTCGCCGCGAGTTACTGGCCTACCTGCGGCACCGGTATCGCCTCGATACGCTCGATGCTCTCTTTCCACCCGACACGTTTCTTTTGCAGGCCGAAGATTTTGACGGCGGCTGGCAATTTCGCAATCGCTACGATGCCATTAGCTCGCTATGCCTTGGCGACCGACACGTGTGGGCCGATGGCAAAGCGGCCGCCGAGGGCATTAAATCGTCGATAAACGTAACGTACGCCGGTAGCTACTACGTCTGGGTTCGTGCCGTGGAATATGCCCGCGAAAGCGGCCTGCGAACGACGATCCAAGGCAAGCAACTGGCCGCGACGCATACCCAAGGGCCGCAGCGCGTCCGTTGGCGACTTGCCGGCAAGGCCGAACTGCAAGCCGGCTCCGCCGAGATTGCGATTCGCGGCGAGGGCCCCGGAGGTAAAGATTGCGATGCGATCATGATAAGTGCCACGGCAGCAAATCTCGATGCGGTCGACGATATCTGCGCGTTGGCGCAACGACTTCGCCGCGTGCCCAGTCCGGGACAGGTTTCGGCCCTCTTTGAGAATGGCATGCGCCTTGACGGCGACGCAGTAAGCGGCTGGCGATCGAGCGGCTCTTTGGATTCGACGTCGATAGCAGCAGCTGGGGCACGATCGCCCCTGCGATGCCTCCGCATCGAGCCGCACACGGACGTAAAGGCGAATGCTGCCGGGTCGCTGTTCGAGTTTCAAAACGGCGACCGCCTCTGGGGAACCTACAGTGGCCCGGCTGCCGCATCGAGCCAGGCGGGGCGCGTTGTGCCCGCTCAATTGCTCATCCGACCGCCGCTGGAGTTCTTTCGCGACCCGGAGAAAACGGTAGGCGTGGCCGTCGATTGGTTGCGGCGCGTTGTGTTTGAGCCTTCTGCCGTAGCGCGCCGTTGCCCTCCGCGAACGGTCCTCTGCCGCGACGGCCGGCAGTTCACATTCCGCGCCCTGCGTTGGACCGGCGACGGTGTTAGCCTACTCACCGAAGAAGGTATTCGGCGACTTTCCATTAACGAACTGGCAGAGATCTGCATGGATCCGTTGGAAACGTGGGAAGCCTACTATCGTGAATTGGCCGCCATCGATTCGAACGGCGACGCGGGCATCCTTCGCATCGAGACGACCCAAGGCATGGTCTTCACGACGTCGTCGAGCCGTTCGTCGCCTTGCCGCGACGAGGACCGAGCAGTCCCGTCGCGCGTGTTCCTTCAACCCGTTTGGAGTCTTGCGCCATTCCCCGTGCCTTGGGCGTCCGTGCGAACGCAATGGAATGCCGCTGCCGACGTGGTACCGCTTTCGCGCATCGCCCCGGAGCAGGTCGTGCAGCGCGGGGCACTGGGCAGCAGTTGGCATTGGCAGGCCGATCGCAACGTGGCCGGCGGCGACCTGCAAAGCGGTGGTCGGAGATTCCTATGGGGCTTTGGAGTTCATGCGCCAAATGCGTTGGTATTTCGCCTGCCGCCCTGCGCAAGGGCTTTCCGCAGTACCATCGGCATCGATGCGTCGATGGGCGATGCCGGTTGCGTCGTCGCCCGAATCTATGCGAACGAGGTCGAAGGTATTCCGCTCTATCAAAGCAAGCCGCTGTGCGGCTCAACGGCGACCGAGTCGTGCGGAGAGCTATCGCTCGTGAAGGGCAATCAACCGGCGCAGCGGTTGGTACTCATGGTCGATGATCCGGGCGGCACACGCCCCGCCGGCACGGCCCCGCTCGATATTGGCGACCACGTCAATTGGCTCGAGCCGGTATTATTACTCGATGCGGCCAAGCTTAGCATTGAAGTTGCCAAGCATCGTGCGGCGCGGTGAACGATGCGTTACGAGTTTTCAACCGCAGATGTCGCGGATGAAATGGAAGGCCGTATACCACAACCTCCCCTCCACGTATTTCCGTGCTCTCCGCAGTTCAATCAGTCTGATTCCGTCGCCCTGTACCTCGCCTCCCGCGAAACTTCTTGCTAAAATATGGGTTGAAACAGTTGTCGTAATTTAATTACCGGTCAAATACCGACTATTCGAGGTTATTGTGTTGAACAAAAGTGTTTTGCTCAGTTGCACGTTAGGATTGCTATTCATTTTTACGGGCACTGCCGATTCCGCCGATATCAAGGCCAAGACTCCTTCCGATTCGTCCGACGCCAAGAAGGCAACAACGAAAGCTCCCTCTGGCCCAAAGCCGACGCTGGCCGATTTGCCCTATGGCAAAGAAGACCGACAGATACTCGATTTCTGGAAGGCCGAATCGACGCAGCCAACGCCGTTGGTTCTCTTCATTCACGGCGGCGGCTGGAATCGCGGCGATAAAAACAGCGTCTACAACAACGGATTGTCTCAGTTTCTCAAGGCGGGTATCTCGGTCGCGTCGATTCATTATCGGTTCGTGCCCCAGGCCCAGGCAGCAGGCATCAAGCCACCCGTCGAATGGCCGATGCACGACTCGGCCCGAGCATTGCAGTTCGTTCGCAGCAAAGCGAAAGAGTGGAACATCGATAAGAAGCGGATCGGTGCGTCGGGCGGATCGGCCGGGGCCTGCACGAGCCTGTGGCTGGCATTTCACGACGATATGGCCGATGCGAAGAGCAACGACGAGATCGCCCGCGAGTCAACGCGGTTGTGGTGCGCTGCGGTGATGGTGGCGCAGACATCGCTCGATCCGAAACAGATGAAGGCATGGACGCCCAACAGCAGTTATGGCGGCCATGCCTTCGGCTTCACCGGAAAAAACCAGTTCGCGTCGTTTCTCGAGGGCCGCGAAAGCGTACTGCCTTGGATCGAGGAATACTCGCCCTATGCGTTGGTAACATCCGACGATCCGCCGGTCTACCTGACGTACCCCACTCCGCCCGCCTTGGGGCAGGTGCAAAAAGACCCAACCCATTCGGCCAACTTCGGCGTGAAGTTGCAAGAGAAGTGCCAGAGCGTCGGCGTCGAGTGCCAGCTCGTCTATCCGGGTGCGCCGAATGTCAAATATCCCAAAGCGCACGACTATTTAATCGCCACGCTCAAAGCCCCGCAGGCACCCTCCAATGCGAAGTAGTTTCTCGGTAGGGTGGAAATGCGTTGAACGGCATCTCGCAGGAGCGCGATGGATGCGATGCTATTTCTCACCCATCAATTCCTTCACCTTTGGCTCGGTCGCTTCGGCCCAAATCGTGTAGCCTTTCGGGGAAAGGTGCAGCAAGTCGGGCATGATCTCGCGAGTCAACGTGCCGTCGTCCTTGAGGAACTTGGCACCGATATCGAGGAAGAAGATATCCTTGTCGTCGGCCAACTTGGCAATGCTTTCGTTCGCCTTGGAATTTATTAGCCGCAATTTGTCCGTCGGCTTCTCACCGCGCGGGAAGATCGCCAATACCAACACCTTGGTCGTCGGCAACTTGGATCGCAACTTTTCGACGATCGCTTGCACTCCGGCTGCGATGGCCTCGGGCTGGTCGCCGCCTGCATTGTTGGTGCCGATCATTAGCACCGCCAACTTGGGGCTGATGCCTTCGAGATTGCCGTGATCGAGACGCCACAGAACGTGCTGCGTCCTATCGCCGCCAATGCCCAGGTTGGCTGCATTCCGCTTGTCGTAGTATTTCTTCCAAACGTCCTTGCCGGCACCTTCCCAGCCCTGCGTGATCGAGTCGCCGATGAGCAAGAGATCGACATTCCCCTTCTTGATCCGTTCGTTCAGGGACTTTTGGCGGCCTTGCCATTTGGGATCCGGCTTGGCCATCGGCACGACTGTGGAAAACTCCTTGGTGTCTTTGGCACTCGTCTGCCCGGAAAGCATGGCGAGCGAAACGGTCAAGATCAGCATCCAAGGAGCGAAGCGGGTAGATTTCATGATTTCTCCAGGTGGGAACGAATTGACGGTGGGATTAAAAAGCCGCAACCGGTAAAACCGGGGGGCGCGTCCAGGTTCTCTCATAATAGCGGAAACGCAGTGCGATTTCAATTCCCAAATCCATCTTGACCGGCGACTCCATTCCCCATAGATTGGGGCGCGGAGGTTTCACGGATGACGGCAATTTTGGGCATTTCGGCATATTATCACGACTCGGCGGCCGCGCTGCTCGTCGATGGCCGGATCGTTGCCGCCGCCCAGGAAGAACGATTCACGCGGAAAAAGCACGATGCCGATTTTCCGCACAAAGCGGTCGAATACTGCCTTCGCGAGGCGGGCATCGCGGCAGCCGACTTGGATTATGTCGGCTTCTACGACAAGCCGTTCACCAAGTTCGAGCGGCTCCTGGAAACCTATCTGGCAATGGTTCCGTCCGGGTATCTTTCCTTTCGTCGAGCCGTGCCGACGTGGCTCCGCGAAAAACTTTACGTGCCGAAATTGATCCGCCGCGCACTGAAAAGCGAATATCGCGGCCGCTACGTCTTTACCGATCACCACGAGTCGCACGCCGCCAGCGCGTTCTTTCCATCGCCGTTCGATGAAGCGGCCATCCTCACAATCGACGGCGTGGGCGAATGGTCGACGACCTGCTTCGGCATCGGTCGCGGCAATCGCATCGAGCTGACGAACGAGATTCGCTTCCCCCATTCGCTCGGACTGCTCTATGCGGCCTTCACGTACTATGCCGGCTTTCGCGTCAACAGCGGCGAGTATAAAGTGATGGGTTTGGCTCCTTACGGCAAGCCGATCTACAAAGACCTCATCCTGGAGCATCTCATCGATCTCAAAGAAGACGGTTCGTATCGTATGGACATGAGCTACTTCAATTACTGCCAAGGTCTGACGATGACCTCGCGGAAGTTCGATCGGCTCTTTGGCGGCCCGCCGCGAAGGCCCGAGAGCCAACTCGCACAGCGCGAGATGGACCTGGCGGCCTCGGTCCAAGCGGTTACGGAAGAGGCCATGCTCCGCACGGCCCGACACGTCCATTCCGCGACCGGCATGAAAAATCTTGTGCTGGCCGGGGGCGTCGCGCTGAACTGCGTCGGTAATGGCCGCATTCTTCGCGAAGGCCCCTTTGAGAACCTATGGATTCAACCTGCCGCCGGCGATGCGGGCGGGGCTTTGGGCACGGCGACGTTCATCTGGCATCAACTTTTATGCAACGAGCGCGAGCCCAACGGCTGCGACGCGCAGCGCGGTTCACTGCTGGGGCCAGAGTTTACGGACGATCAGATCGAAGCGACGCTGCACGACGCGGGTGCCGCATTCACAACGGCCGCCGACGATGCCCAACTGGTCGACGAAGTGGCGAGGCTGCTGGCCCAGGAAAAGATTGTCGGTTGGTTCCAGGGGCGGATGGAGTTCGGGCCCCGCGCGCTCGGGGCGCGGAGCATTTTGGGCGACGCGCGAA
>JANXOJ010000506.1 GCA_025353625.1 Planctomycetota bacterium
CCAAGAAGGCAGTCCAGGAAGTATTTGGAAATTGCACGCCGGGTGTGTCGATACCGCATGCCGACTTGAGTAAAGAACTGGAAAGCAAGAAGCATGGTCGTGCCGCCATTCAATGGGCCTTGTATGATCTTGTTCGCAGCGGCTTTCTTAGCATCGAGATCGAGCAATCGAAATCGGAGTCCGGCAGTAACTCGAATTGTTTAATCTTCTCCGTCACGAATCCGTGGGACTGGAAGCCGCAAGAATTGAAAAAGAAATTCAGCCCAGACGATGCACCGCAGCTTGCCACTCCGCCACGAGACGGCCAACTGTCTATCAAGCGATGGGACGACTTTGCCATTGGAATTAGAGTAGCCGACAAAGGTAGCGTCGAATATTTAGGTATTGACCGCTGTCTTGAAAGATACGATGTCTTTCCAGTCGAATCCGCTACGGAACTTCGTTTAGCTGGCCGCCAGTGGAAGGAACTATTGAATTTGCTTGCTGGTTCTGATGACGGCCAGTCGGCCAGAAAAATGGACGTATTGTTTGCATTGAGAAAACTTGAGCGTCGCGAATTCCGGCGCGTGGCGAACGCCGACGACCTCGACGCAGATCGATTGATCGAGAAGACAAACGTGGCGTTCGGAGAACTGACTAAGATAATCGGGAATCTAGGCCGTAACCTGCGAAAGCAAGTGAGCTGTCCAGTACACAAATCGGCGAATGCAAATCTCAGCGTGGCAGACAAAGACTTTGTTAAGTCGGCCTTCGTGGTCAAATATTTAATGCGTGGTGATGACGGCAAGCTCCGCTTCGGTGGGCAGAACCCTAATCCAAAGTTCTTACCAGGAAAATCGTCGCGTTAGATCGTCGAGCGGTCCACCAATTTAGTGGTTCGCTCCGCCGCTGCCGGAATCTAGCACTGCGGCACATTCCATCGCAACTTCTTCTTGCTGATGCATCCTTGATGGTTGCCCAAGCCTTCGTTCTGCTGCGACAGGCTTATGGCGTTTTGAGCCATTGTTGCCGTCGTGCAAAGCTCTCTTAATCGCTTGCGATATTCTTTTCGCACAAGTCCTTCACGCACATAGAAAACGCCCTAGTTCGGCATGTCTACACGGCTGAGCCATGAGCCAACCATGTCGAAGCACTTATGTTTTGCGTTCAGTGCAGGGTTTTGTTGCAGTCACAAGTCATTTGCTAGCTGAGAGTTACGAGCAAATCGAAAGGATCTTTGCCGCCCGCCATTTTTAAGGGTGCAAAACCATTTTCACACCTTCGGAAGCTCCGGGGAGGTCCCGGGCACAAGTCAGTTTCTGAAGGAGAGACTTCAATGTCTCAATCTAATGCTACGGCGGCTTTGCTCGCCGAATCGATGACTGCTCGTGAACGGAACGTTAGCAACAAGGACCAAAAAGCAAAAGGCGAGATACTCAGTTTGGCTGAGAAGTTCCTGAGATGGACGAAGAAAGAGCTTGCTGCCAGTTCCGCCAAAAACGCGAAGAACGTCGTCGAGGAGATAAAACGCTGGTCTGGTATCCTAAAGGCCGGCACCGATGCTGGAAACATCTATGCCCACGCCCACCTGCTGATGGTTGCTCATCTTGGGCGTTGCATGCCGCGAAAGAAAGCTGGGCGACCTAAGAAGAACCTTCCGTATAAAGAACCAAAACAGAAGTACGGACTATCTCGCCCGACACTCGCTGACTACCGCAAGGTAGCCGACAACGCATCGAAGATTGGGACGTTCGTCAAGGAAGTCGATAGGTTCAACCGAAGTTTGCCGGAAAACAAACATGGCTTCTGCCAAATCACGATACGAAGTTTCTTAGCGTATTTGGAGGACGGAGAAGTTGCTGCCGCACGTAAGGAGGCAAATGACATCGGCAAAATCAAGGAAAAACAGATCAACGGGAATTACGACGTCATAGTCCTTGATCCAGCGTGGCCGCAGGGGAAATTTGACTACCCAACCCAGAAACTGAACGAGATTCGGGCATCTCAGTTACCCGCAGCCGATGACTGCCATGTGTGGTGTTGGACGACGCAACGCTTTTTGTTGGAAGCACGCGACATATTAGAGAGCTGGGGACTAGAGGTTCATGAGCTATATGTGTGGCACAAGAACGGTGGCCGAGTACCAACAAACCATCCGCAGCAAAACTGCGAGTTTGCGTGGTACGCTACCAAGGGTTCGCCAAAGTTTGTAAGCAACAAAGGCCTCAAGACATGCTTTTTTGGAAAGCGTGGCGAGCACAGTGCGAAGCCCGAGTGCTTCTACGAGATGTTGCGAGATTCCACTGCTGGCCGACGCCTTGATAGGCATAATCGCCGCCAAATCGATGGTTTCGACGGTGCGGGCAACCAATGCGTGAGCCGCCAATTCCTCGCAGATGGAACGCCGACGTGGGCCGGCGACCCTCACCTTGGCAGCAGCGACGTTGCTGCAAGTGCCTCGCCCCGTCGTCGTTTGCGGACGCGACAGTCGCGGGATGCTACCGACATGGACGGTGCGGCCTCAGCGTAACCAGAGTCGGCTGCTGCTTTTGGATCGGTGCCGCTGAGGTCGTCGGCAACGGCGACCGCGGCGGTGCCCGGCACCCACGCCACGCAGTCTCAATATCTGTAAAGGGGCTTTACATATTTCCGGTCGCCGGCTGCGAACGTCATTTGCTTGTTCGATGTCGGCGTAGCCAATCGGTGTAGGTGATACAAGAAATCTGATTTGCGAACGACGCAGCCGTGTCTGGTAATTCGGAGGGCCGCAAGGTGCCGCACAAACAAACGAACGAGGTACGCATTCGCTGGCCCGCGGCTGCGATCCTAACTGTAAGGGCGAATAGGAGATTAATTATGAGAAAGTGTGCTACCAAAATTGTCATCACGCGAACCGAACTCCTGCAACGCATCCGCGACTGGCGAAAGCGGAGCCCCAACCACCTTTTCCACCGCTATCGCCCTGGCACCGCCAATTTCCGCCGCTACGGGCAGGCAGCCGCCACCTGGCCCGGCGGGCATGCTGAGGGCGTTTTCGAGGACGTTGCACGCACTGCGGGCATCCTGAAGGCCAAAGAAAGCACAGTGGATGAAGAGGCCACGGCTGTGCTGTTGGAGCTTGTCAGGGCCGGTTCCCTGCGGCCTAGTACATCAGCATTTAGCCGCTGGTTCCGGAAGCATCCCGACTACCGTCGCCGGATCGAGTTCGTCGCGGGTCTCTTTCAGACCGTGGGAAATGCCGAGTTGATGTCACTGGACGAGGAAGGCACATGATCGGGCAGCCCGGCGTGTGCGAGGCAAAGTTACAACGGGCCGAATTCAGCGGCCAACGGTTGATAACCGCCCGCCCCGAGCGAATCGGGGCCTCTGCCCCGGCCCTCACTTCGAGGGCCGGGCCTGAGAACCAAGGAGATAACGATCATGAGAAGTATCATTAGCCGCCGCGACATTATCGCCCGCATCCGGCAGTTCCTCCAGG